>JBEKIM010000026.1:0-29003 GCA_050011755.1 Bryobacteraceae bacterium
GGAGCAGCGTGGACAGGTGTTCGATAGCGGCTTTAAAGTCGCCGGCGGCGATGTACGCGTAGCCCAGGTTCACCTGGACGTGGAAGTTATGCGGGTCGTGCGCCAGGATCGCGCGGAATTCCCGCAAGCCCGCGGCGGGGTCGCCGGAGCGTACCAACGCGTTGCCATAACTGTTGCGCACCAGGTCGTTCTTCGCGTCCAGCCGGAGAGCCTGGCGGTAAACGTCGCGCGCCTCTTTGTAGCGGGCCAGCTTCTGATACGCATCGCCGAGCGTTTCCCATACCAGGGCGTTGGCGGGCATCTGCTTGCTCGCCCGCACCAACTCCGGGATGGCATCCCGGTAATGCCCGGTTTGCGCTTCGGCGGCGCCCAGTTGATAGTGATAGTCGCCATGATCCGGCGCCAGCGTCACGGCTTTTTTCAAAGCGTGAATGGCCGGATCGGGCTGTTGGGTCAGCCAGAGCGCCATCCCCAGGTGATACCAGGCTTGCGCCATGCCAGGGTCGAGCTGCGTAGCTCGCTCGAGATGCGCGATGGCATCCCGATTCCGGTTGGTGGCCGCCAGCAGAAAGCCGATTTCATCCTGGTAAGCGGCGGATGCGGGAACCAGTTCCGCCAGCTTTTCGTATGCGGCCAGCGCGCCGCTGGCATCCCGCGCGGCAAGCCGCTCGCTAGCGGTGGCCTCAAGCTGCGGAACAGCGGTGGCCATCTGGGCCGCCAACGGAAGCGAGACGCATAGAATGGAGCGGAGAAGATTGCCGAACATGGCGGGCTTAACCGGAGATTACCGCCCGCGGACGGCGATTGTCAATCGCGGCTGCTGCCAGGCCGCTACTCATTAGCAGGTGGGCGAAGGAGGCCGGTCACCAGTGGCCGCAGGAGTCCCGGCTGGAAGCGATTGGCGCAGAGGGGAAAACTGATTTGCTCAGCCCGCGAACGCGTGCGGGCAGGCCGAAACGGGCGGTCGCGCGGTGCAAGTTGATTTCGGGTACACTGATCCTTTAAGCCAGCCCAGGAAGGTGTCCATGCCCGACAATCAAGACTCCGTTAATCGTAGAGATTTCATGGCCAAGACCGCCGTCGTCGCCGGCGCGCTCGGGGCCGCCAGGGAACTATTCGCCAAACCCGCCCGGTCCGCCGCCACCGGTAAGGTGATCGGCGCCAACGACCGCATCAACGTCGGAGTGATCGGCGTGGGCGGCCGCGGTTCGTATTTGACCGGCCAGTTTGCCGCGATCGGCGAGCGCACCAACGCTTGCAAGATCGTGGCTGTGGCGGACGTTTACGAAAAGCGCAAAAGGAAAGCCGCCGACAGGCTGAAGTGCGACGGCTACCTGGATTACCGGGAGATCATCAACCGCGCGGACATTGACGCGGTGGTGGTGGCCACGCCCGACCATTGGCACGCGCCGATCGCGCTCGAAGCCATGGACCACGGCAAGGATGTATACCTCGAAAAGCCGATGTGCCACACCATCGAGGAGGCCAAGCACCTTTCGCAAACCGTGAAGGAAACCAAGCGGGTATTGCAGGTCGGCTCCCAGACCACGTCGGCATTGCAGTGGCACATCGCGAAGAAATACATCGCCGACGGCGCCATCGGCAAGATGATCATGAGCCAGGGTTCCTATCACCGCAATTCGAAGGAAGGCGAATGGAACTGGGACATCGACGCGGGCGCGGGACCCGACGGCAAGGACGAAAACTACATCGACTGGAAGATGTGGCTGGGCAAGGCCCCCAAGCGCGCATTCGACGCCGACCGCTTCTTCCGTTTCCGGAAGTATTGGGATTACTCCGGCGGCATCGCCACGGACCTTTTCTTCCACGTGGTGGCGCCGTTGAACATCTGCTGGACCGAACCGCAATTCCCCAGCAAAGTATCGGCGAGCGGCGGTATCTACGTGTTTAAGGACGAGCGCGAGGTGCCGGATACCTTCCACCTGATGGCGGAATTTCCGCAGGGCCATTCGCTGGTGCTCAGCTCCACGATGGCGAACTCGAAGCACATTCCCGGCCTGATCCGCGGACATGAAGGCACCATCATTATGGTGGATCACGGCATGTTCGAGCGCAAGACCGACCATATCACGCTGTTGCCCGAGCGCCAGACGATCGACGACGCGTACAAGACCAAGTTCGGCCAGGATGCGGAGATCACGATTCCGGTGGAATCGAAGAACGAGATGACGGCACACATCACGAACTTCCTGGACTGTATGCGCAGCCGCGAGAAACCCACGCTCGATGTGGACACGGCATTCCACGCGCAGGTGACCATCTCGATGGCGGTGCAGTCTTACCGGGAAGGGCGCGTCCTTTATTGGGACGACAAGACGCAGAAAGTGGTCAACAAGCAGACTAAGGCATAGGCGCCGCGGGCGGGAGAAATCTGTCAGTATAGGAAGGATGAAAATCCCGATCTGTATTCCCGCCGTAGCCGTGCTGACCCTCGCGCCATTATGCGCGGCTTCTTTGACCCAAGCCGACCGAGACCGCGCGATTGCCGAACTGACCGCCAGCCGGCAACAATTCCTGGATTCCGTGGCGGGCCTCTCCGCGGCGCAATGGAACTTCAAGCCGGACGAGAAGACGTGGTCGGTGGCCGAATGCGCGGAGCACATCGCGGTGAGCGAGGACGTGATCTTCGGCAACGTCACCAGGATGATGCAGGGGCCGGCGACGCCGGACAAGAAGTCCGCAGTGACCGACGATTTCATCCTGAAGGCGGTGGTCAATCGGACGCAGAAATTCCAGGCGCCGGAGGTGCTTCGCCCGACGCATCGTTTTGCGACGCCGCAGGAAATCGTCGACCATTTCAAGCAGAGCCGCGAGCGAACGATCGCCTATATTCGCGACACGCAGGACGATTTGCGAGGCCACTTTTCCGACCATCCGGTCCTGAAGACCATGGATGGGTATCAGTGGATCCTATTGCTGTCGGCCCACAGCCAGCGGCATACGGCACAGCTTAACGAGGTGAAAGCGAACCCGAATTTCCCGAAGGAATAACGGGGCGCACGTGGCGCTTTCGATCGTCGCGCGGCGGGCGGGTCAGGCCGGGGAGATCCCAGAAGGGGTTGTCGTAAATCTCAACCTCCTGGTCGTCGTATAGAGGCCAAAATCTGTTTGGGGGAGTCATGGTAGTAATCCAAGGTGCCGTTCGGAAGGTTCCGATCAGTACACTTCTATTATAGCCGGAGGGGGCGGCTTAATTGAGGTTGCACGATAAGGTTTGTATTATCAGACGCTTACGGATGGCGACCGATCATTGGCCGCAGCCAAAGCCGGCTGAAAGCCGGCTGCAGGCAGAATTGCCCGCCCCACAAAACCAAACTGACGTCCCCGAGGTTTGATACCCGCACCACCCGTGCTACAGTACCAATTTGATGGCCGCCACCACTCCTTTGAAAGCTACGTGTCTGAACGCCGCGCATCGCGCGATGAGGGCCAAAATGGTGGATTTCGGCGGATGGGACATGCCCGTCCAGTATTCATCGCTGGTGGAAGAGCACCTGGCGGTGCGGCGCAGCGTGGGCGTTTTCGATGTCAGCCACATGGGCGAGATCGACATTACCGGTCCGGAGGCGCTGCGGCTGACCGATTTCGTCACGACCAACGCCGCCGGGCGCCTGAAGACGGGGCAAATCCAGTATGCGGGGCTGCTTTACGAGCACGGCGGATTCGTAGACGACGTGCTGGTACACAAGGTCTCGGACGACCACTATTTCCTGTGCGTGAACGCCTCCAACCAGGAGAAGGATTTCGAGCACATCCGGGCGTATAACCAGTTCGACGCGCAGGCGCGGCTGTCGAGCGGCGATTATGCGCAGATCGCCATCCAGGGTCCCAATGCGCGGGCCACGCTGCAGAAACTGACCGCGGCCGATCTGGCGGGCATCCGCTACTACTGGTTCGTGGACGGCACCGTATCGGGCACGCCGGCGCGCATCGCGTGCACGGGCTATACCGGCGAGAACGGTTACGAAATCTACGTGGCGCCGGCGGAAGCGCCGCGGCTGTGGAACGAAATCCTGGCGGCCGGGGAGGAGTTCGGCATCAAGGCTTGCGGCCTGGGCGCGCGCAACACGCTGCGGCTGGAAGCTAAAATGGCGCTTTACGGCCATGAAATCCACGCCTCCATCACGCCTTGGGAAGCCGACCTGGGCTGGATGGTGAAGCTGGACAAGGGAGACTTCGTGGGGCGCGCGGCGCTGGCGAAGCAGAAGGAAGACGGCATAAAGCGCAAGCTGATCGGATTTGAAATGTGCGGGCGGGGCATCGGGCGCGACGGCTACGAAGTGCTGGTGGACGGCGCCGCAGCCGGTTGGGTGACCAGCGGATCGCCGGCGCCGGCTTTAAACAAGAACATCGGTCTTTGCTATTTACCGGTGGCGGAGGCGCGCGTGGGCCGGGCCATCGAGATTGTCATTCGCAGCCAGCCAGTGGCCGCGATCACCGTGGAAACACCATTCTATAAACGAGCCAAATAATGTATCCGGAAGACTACCGCTACACCAAAGAACACGAGTGGGTGCACGTGGAAGGCGATACGGGCACCATCGGCATTACGGATCACGCGCAGCACGAGCTGGGCGACATCGTCTACGTGGACTTCAAATACGGCAGGGAGACGCTGAAGCCCGGCCAGCGCGTGGACCAGGGGAAAACCATCGGCTCGGTGGAGTCGGTGAAAGCCGTATCGGATATCTATTCGCCGATTTCGGGCGATATCGTCGATCTGAACCATACGCTGGCGGACGCGCCGGAGAAGTTGAACGAAGATCCGCACGGCGACGCGTGGCTGGTGAAGATCCGGCTGAGCAATCCCGGCGAGTTGTCGAATCTACTTTCCGCGGCCGAGTATCAAACTTATATAGGAGCGGAAAAATAACGATTTGCGCTATCTTCCGAAGTCCGATTCCGAACGCCGCGAGATGCTCAAAGCCTGCGGCGTCGAGAGCCCCGAAGAACTGTTCGCACATCTTCCGGAGGCCGTGCGGCTGAAGCAGCCGCTCGAACTGCCACCTGGCATTTCCGAATACGAGATCGTCGATTACTTTCGCCGCCGCGGCGATGAGAACGCCAACGGCTATGCCAGCTTTCTGGGCGCGGGCGTCTATGCGCATTACCGTCCTGTGCTGGTGGACACGGTGGTTTCGCGCGGCGAGTTTCTGACATCGTACACGCCCTACCAGGCGGAAATCTCGCAGGGCACCCTGACCACCATCTTCGAATTTCAAACCATGATCTGCCAGCTTACCGGCATGGACTTGGCGAACGCTTCCATGTACGACGGCTCGACCGCGGTGGCCGAGGCGGCCCTGATGGCCGCGCGGCTGACCAGCAAAGGCGGCCTGCTGGTGGCGCGCACGGTGCATCCTGAGTATCAGGAGGTGCTGCACACCTACGCGAAGAACCAGGGTATGCCGATTACGGAATTCGACTACGACGCGGAAACCGGCGCGGCGGATCTGGACGACATGGAGCGGAAGCTCAACGATCTGACCGCGGCCGTGATCGTACAATCGCCCAATTTCTTCGGCGTAGTGGAAGACGTGAAGCGGGCGGCGGAAATCGCGCACAAGCGCGGTGCACTGCTGGTGATGGGATTCAGCGAGGCGGTATCGCTGGGGATACTGGAGCCGCCGCCGGCCGATATCGTGGCTGGAGAACTGCAATCTTTCGCCATCTCGCCCAGCTACGGCGGGCCGTTCGCGGGCATTATCGCCACGCGCGAAAAGTTCGCCCGGCAGATGCCCGGCAGGCTGGTGGGCGAGACCACGGATACGCACGGCCATCGCGCGTTTTGCCTGACGTTGGCGACGCGCGAGCAGCACATCCGGCGGGAGAAGGCGACTTCCAACATCTGCACCAACCAGGCGCTGATCGCCCTGATGGCGACGGTATACATGAGCGTTTACGGGAAAGAGGGACTGCGGGAGCTGGCGGAACACAATCTGGCCAAGGCGCATTACCTGGCGGGCAAGCTGAAGGCGCGGTTCTCCGGCCCGTTCTTCAACGAGTTCGTGGTTTCGACCGGAGAGCGCTCGCCGGATGAAATCAACAAGGCGCTGCTGGACAAAAAGATCATCGGTGGGTTGCCGCTGGGGCGATTCTATCCGGAACTGGCGGACGCGATGCTGCTGTGCGCCACGGAAATGTCGCGGCGCGCGGAGATGGATCGATTGGCGGAGGTGTGGAATGTCCATTAAGAAAGTCCGTTCACACATCTCGCCGAATGAAGCGCTCTTATTCGAACGCAGCTCCCCCGGCAAGAAAGCCTATCAACTGCCCGAGTTGGACGTGCCCGCGGTAGATGCGGAGACGGCGCTGGGCGCCGGAAACGTGCGGGCGGAAATCGCGGGCTTTCCGGAAGTGAGCGAAGTGGAAGCCATCCGCCATTTCACGCGGCTTTCCACCTGGAACTATGCCATCGACCACGGCATGTATCCGCTGGGCTCCTGCACAATGAAGTACAACCCGCGGGTGAACGAACTGGTGGCACGCACCGAAGGGTTGGCTTGGGCACATCCTTACCAGCCGGAATCGCTTTCGCAGGGCGTGATGCAAGTGATGGCGCATCTAGAATCGGCGCTGCTCGAAATCACGGGCATGGACGCGGTTACGCTGCAGCCGGCGGCCGGCGCGCAAGGGGAACTGACCGGGATTCTGCTGATCCGGGCGCTACTCGAACAGCAGGGCAACCCACGCAAGAAGATCCTGATTCCGGACTCCGCGCACGGCACCAATCCGGCGACGGCGGCGATTGCCGGCTACGTGGTGGAGAACATCCGGTCCGACGAGCACGGCCTGTTGGACTTGGGGGCGCTCGAGAAATCCGTTACCGAAGAAGTGGCCGGGCTGATGGTCACCAACCCCAATACGCTGGGGGTTTTCGAATCGCGGATTATGGAGGCCGCGGAAGTTCTGCACCGCAAGGGGGCGCTGCTTTACATGGATGGCGCCAACATGAACGCGCTGGTGGGGATCGCGCGCCCGGGCGATTTCGGCGTGGACGTGATGCACCTGAACCTGCACAAGACGTTCTCGACGCCGCATGGGGGCGGCGGTCCGGGCGGCGGTCCGGTGGCGGTGAAGAAGCATTTGGAGCCGTTTCTGCCGGTGCCGCGGCTGAAGCGCGCCGGGGACCACTTGAGCTTCGATTACGACCGGCCGCTGTCGATCGGCAAGGTGAAGGCATTCTATGGAAACTTCGGCGTGCTGGTGCGCGCGCTGGCCTACATCCTGGCGCACGGCGGCAACGGACTGCGGGCGGCGACCATGGACGCGGTGCTGAACGCCAACTACATCCGCAAGAAGCTGGAGCCGTTCTTCGATCTGCCCTACGCGCTGCCGAACATGCACGAAGTGGTGTTCAGCGACGAGCGGCAGGCGCGCCTGGGCGTGCGCACGGGCGATATCGCCAAGCGGCTGATCGATTACGGCTTCCATCCTTACACCGTCAGCTTCCCGCTGATCGTCCACGGCGCCATGATGATCGAGCCCACCGAGACGGAAGGCAAGCTGGAACTGGATCTGTTCATCGACGCCATGATTTCGATCGCCAAGGAGATCGAGACGGAGCCGGAGACGGTGAAGAGCGCGCCGCACCTGACCCGGACCAGCCGGGTGGATGAAGTGAAGGCCGCGCGCAAGCCGGTATTGAAATGGACACCCGGCTCGCGCTAGTGCTGGCGGTGGTGCTGCTGTTACGGCTGCCATTTCTGAACCAGGCGATTCAAGGCGACGACATCTACTACCTGGCCGCCGCCGAACACGCACAGATCGATCCGCTGCATCCGAACCACGTGGAATTCGTCTTTCTGGGAAATCGCGTGGATTTCCGGGGATTTTCGCATCCACCCCTGGACGCCTGGTTCCTGGCGCTGCTGCTGGCGGTCGAGGGCGATATCCGGGAAGTGCCTTTCCACGCGGCCTACATCCTGTTCTCGTTGATCGCGGCGCTCGCCATGTGGTCGTTGGCGAAGCGGTTCTCGCCGCATCCGGTGTGGGCCACGCTGTTGTTCCTGGCGGTGCCGGCGTTCGTGGTGAATGGCGGTTCGCTCGAATCCGATCTGCCATTTCTGGCGTTTTGGATGGCGAGCATCGCGTGCTTTGCGGCGGGCAGATGGATGCTCGCGGCGATGGCCATGGCTTTGGCATCGATGGCCGCGTTTCAAGCCGTTCTTCTGACGCCGGTCCTGGCTGTTTATGTGTGGCTCTACCGGCGCAAGGAGCGGAAGGCGTGGCTGTTGACGCTGGTGCCGCCGGCCACGATTCTGGGCTGGGAACTGTTCGAGCGGCTGACGTCGGGCGCGCTGCCGGCGGCGGTGGCGGCCGGGTACATGAGCAGCTACGGATGGCAGGCGATCGCAAACAAACTGCGCAACGCGGCGGCGCTGAGCGTACACGCCTGCTTCATGATTTTCCCGGCGCTGCTGCCGGGCGCGGTACTGCTGAACTGGAAGCGGCGGGACCGCGAGACCGCTTTTCTGGCGGCGTGGATCACGCTGTTCTTCGGCGGCGCGCTGGCTATTTTCTTCGCGGGATCGGCGCGCTATCTGCTGCCCATGGCCGCGCCCATGGCCTTGCTGGTATCGCGGCTGCGGCCGCGCTGGCTGGCGGCCGGATTCGCGGCGCAAATGAGTTTGAGCCTGGCGCTGGCCACGGTGAATTACCAGCATTGGGATGGCTACCGGCAGTTCGCGCGCCAGATCCGGCCGGCAACGGCGGGCCATCGCGTTTATATCGATGGCGAGTGGGGCTACTATCTGGAAGCC
Source organism: Bryobacteraceae bacterium (assembly GCA_050011755.1). Taxonomy (GTDB): domain Bacteria; phylum Acidobacteriota; class Terriglobia; order Bryobacterales; family Bryobacteraceae; genus Bog-159. The sequence continues at coordinate 8,784 of JBEKIM010000026.1, forward strand.
GATGGCGGCGTCCCGCTGGAACGCGGCCAGGTGCTGCGGGCCGGCGATGTCGTAGTTTCGAGCCGGCTGGCGTACCCGGTGGAATTCACGGCGCCCACCGCGACCATCGCGGAGCGGGAAATTCGCGCCTGGCTGCCCTTGCAACTGATCGGACTGGAAGCCCGCTCCGGCTATTCGACTGCCAGCAAGGGATTGCGGCCGTTCGATATTTCGAGCGCACCGATCGATATCGTGCGCGCGGCGATGGTGCTCGACCGGCATCCAGCGCTGGCCGATCTGCCCATGGGCGCGGCGGAAGCGCACGACCAGATTGTCAGCGGCCTGTACGAACTGGAGGGGGGCGCCTGGCGCTGGATGTCGGGGAGCGCGGTGGTGCTGCTGAAAAGTCCCGCGCAGCCCTTGCCGTTGGAAGCGATGTTTACGATTCCGGATGCGGCGCCGGCGCGGCACGTGGAACTGCTGCTCGATGGACGCGTGGTGGCGTCCGAGACGTACATGAGGCCGGGAGCTTACACCCTGAAATCGGCGCCGCAATCGCCGGCGGCCGGCACCGCTACGGCGACGCTGACGGTGGATCGCACTTTCTCGGTGCCGGGCGACCACCGCGAGCTGGGGGTGGTAGTGTCGGCGATCGGATTTCACGAGTAGCGCGAAGGCCGGCAGGAGGGTGGGTTGGTGACGCGCAATACAACCCGCGCAACGCCGGGAATTCCCTGCTGAGCAATCAGTTAGAGCCGTCCTGTAAAATCGGTATATAGATCCTTCATGCCATCTGAAAACTACGCGCAGTTGCTGGATTTCGCCGCTCGTCTGTGGCGTATCGACCCGGAATATTGGGATATCTGGGGACGCAAACACATTACATCGGACGAGACCAAGCGGGCCATCCTGCGGGGGTTGGGGGTACACGCGGAGAGCGCGGAAAGCCTGCGCGCCTCGATCGAAGCGCGGCGGCACAAGGAGTGGACGCGGCTGGCGCCTGCGTGCCTTGTAGTGACCGAGAGGAGCGCGGTGGAACTGCCGCTGCACTTGCCGGCGGATCTGAGCCAGGAAACCGCGCGCGTGGAGATTCGGGAAGAGAGCGGTACGATTCAGCCCATGGAGTTCGCGCTGGCCAGCTATCCGGAGTGCGGCGCGACGGACCTGGACGGACGCCGGTACGTGCGCAAGCAGGTCACGCTGCCGGCCGGGTTGCCGCTCGGCTATCACGACGTACACATTGAACTGGGTGGCCTGGAGCAGGTGACGCGGCTGATTGTAGCGCCCGCGCGGGCCTACGCGCATCCTTCGCTGGCGGGCGGGGGGAAGGCGGCGGGAGTCGCGCTGGCGCTGTACGGGGTACGCTCGGCGCGCAATTGGGGAGCGGGAGATCTGCGCGACCTGCGCGGTATGGTGGATTGGATCGCGGACGATGCCAAGGCGAGTTTCATCGCGCTGAATCCGCTGCACGCGATTTACAACCGGCGGCCATATAACACGAGCCCGTACTTGCCCGAGTGCATTTTCTATCCGAATTATCTGTATCTGGACGTGGAATCTGTCGAAGATTTCCAGAAATCGCGGCGCGCGCAGAGGCTTTGGGGGCAAAAGGAAACGCAGCGTCAACTGGCGGCCTTGCGCGATTCCGAATTCGTCGAGTACGAGCAGGTGAGCGCATGGAAATTGCGATTCCTGAAGCTGGCCTTCGCCGAGTTTCTGCGCGAGCACCGGGCGGGCTCGGCGCGGGCGGACGAGTTCAGCCGGTTTCTGGCGGAGGAAGGCGATTTGCTCAGGAGGTTCGCCACTTACAGCGCGCTGGACGAACACCTGCATGCGCGCAATCCGAATCTGTGGACGTGGCCCGACTGGCCGGCGGCCTACCAGGACCCGGAGTCGGTGGAGACGCAGGCTTTTCGGAAAAAACATTGGCGGCTCTTCCTGTTTTATTGCTATGTACAATGGCAGCTCTCCCTGCAACTGACGGGGGCCCAGGCCTACGCACGGGAGCGCGGCTTGTCCATCGGGCTGTATCACGACCTGGCGCTGGCCACGGACCGGTTCGGCGCGGACCTGTGGGCGCAGCGGCGCTTCTTTGTAGCCGGCTCCCGGGTGGGGTCGCCGCCGGACGACTTCGCGCCGAAGGGTCAGGATTGGGGCTTTCCGCCGCCCTGTTCGGAGGAGCATCGCGAAGACGGATACCGCCTGTTCACGGAATCGATCCGGAAGAACTGCCGGTACGGCGGGGCGCTGCGTATCGACCACGTGATGCGGTTCTTCCGCCTGTTCTGGATTCCGGATGGCAGCGACGCGACAGCGGGCGCGTATGTGCGGGAGAACCACGACGATCTGATCCGGATACTGGCGCTCGAGAGCGTGCGCCGAAAGGTGGTGATCATCGGCGAGGATTTGGGCACCGTGGAACCCTTCGTACGCGAAACGCTGGACCGCTTCGGCATTCTGAGCTACCGCCTGTTCTATTTCGAGAAGAGCGCGGACGGGAAATTCAAGAGTTACGCCGAATACCCGGAGCGCGCGCTGGTTTCTTCGACGACGCACGATCTGCCCACGCTGGCGGGATTCTGGACGGGGGAAGATATCGAAGCGCGGCGCCGCGCGGGCATGTTCCCGGACGACGCGATGTACCGCCGCCAGGTGGAGGAGCGGGGTGTGGAGAAACAGAAGGTCCTCGATGTGCTGCATAGCCTGAACCTGCTGCCGGCGTTCGTGCCGAGGGCGGCGGCGCTGATGCCGGAAATGACCGGCGAACTGCACAACGCGGTGATCGGCTTTCTGGCGCTGACGCCTTCGCAGCTTCTGGCGGTGAACCAGGAGGACCTGACCAAAGAGATCGCGCAGCAGAATCTGCCGGCGACTACGTGGCAATATCCGAACTGGAGCCGGAAAATGAAATACACGCTGGAGGAATTGCGCACGCTGCCGGTGGCGCGCGACTTCGTGGCGATGTTCCGGAACTGGCTGGTGCGGTCGGGGCGGGTCAACCGGGAATCCCAAGCTCAAAACTGCAAGAGCGGGACTTAAAAGTCCCGCCGGCACGTTAAAGCGTGCGCCACGGCATGGGAGCTTTAGTGCGGGCCGGCCAGGTACCAGGGATTGGCGCCGCTCAGGACGGCGCTTCCGGCTGGGGTGGTGCCTTGCGCGCCGGTGTAATAGAACACCTGGGCCGCGTTGGTCGTGGGACTTTCATAGACGATGTCCGGATGACCGTCCTGGTTGAAATCGGCGATGGCCATGACGTGCCACTTGTTGGCCGGCAGGTTCACGGCGGTTTGCAACTGGCTGCCTTGCTGGCCGGGCGTGGTGCCGCCCATATACCAGATCTGTACCGTCCCGTTGACAGGATCCTGCCAGAGTACGTCGGGGAATCCGTCGAGGTTGAAATCGCCGGTACCTACGATGTGCCACGGGTTGGTTTGGGTGAGATCGGCAGCGCTTAAGAAGGTTATGCCTTGGGACCCGCCCATGTACCAGATTTGGGAAAAGCCCGACTTAGGGTCTTCCCAGAGGAGGTCCGGATGTCCGTCGGAGTTGAAGTCCGCCACGGATACGACCTGCCAACTGTTCGCATTGGTGATATTGGCGGCGCTGATGAACATGTTGCCTTCGGAGCCGCCCATAAACCATACCTGCACGGCTCCGCTGACGGGATCCTGCCAAACCACGTCCGGCGCGCCATCGCCATTGAAATCGGCGACGGCCACAATGTGCCAGGGATTGGTCTGGGTCAAGTCGGCGGCTCCCATGACGGTAACTCCCTGCGCTCCGCCCAAGAGCCAGAGTTGGGCAAAACCGGACGTGGGGGCCTCCCAGATAACATCCGGATGACCATCGTGGTTGAAGTCGCTGGGCACGGTAGCGATGGTGGCCGCCAGTTTCGGCCCGAAACAATCATTGCAGGGAGCGTCGGCGTTGTTGGGGCCGCCGAGGAAGTTAATGAACTTGACCGTCCCATCATTGGAGGGGCCGGCGCTTGGCCCGGGAGTAAATGTTCCGGTGGTGACGGGCGTTCCGTTCCAACTGGCGGTGAATACGAAGGGCACGGTGTTTTCGTCGGGTCCCTCGTCACTGGTATCGCGGATACTTCCGGTGTACTTGAAGAAAGTATGGTTGGAGCCGCCATCGTTGGAGGCACCCGGCATGACATAGACCGCGGAGTTTGGAGGGATGGTACCGACCGCGAAGGAATCCGCGGGGGTGGTGGAGTTGGCACCGATGTACAGGACGCCGTTAGTGAGTGCGACACTGCTGGTGTTCTGGATCGCAAATGTGGGGCCATCCAAGACTCCCAGGTTGTTGAAGTTGTGCGGGGTGTAGTAGGAGACCATGATCGTGCCGACGCCTGCCGCGGCGGACGAGGCCCCCAGGCAAGCCATGGTCGTGAGGATCAGCATCCTTGGACTAAGCATTGGTTTCAGCATTTGTGACAGTTTATCACTGAAATCGGCCGCGGGAGCCGGTAATTAGGAGGTTTCGGGGAACGTTTCTCGACAAAGACGCCGGGTTACCGCCAAGGGCGCCAAGAAGATCGGAAGAGCGTCAGCGGGCTGGATCCGCCGCCCGCATCACTGTTTTCCGCCCCGATCCAGCGGCTGGAAACGCTGCCGGGGCAGCGGTCGGTCCAGATTGTCCTCCGGAAAATGCGCCAGGTAGTACGCCACCGATTCCCGTAGGGCAGCGCGATGTTTTTGCAGCAGAGAGGCCCAGAATAAGATCGTGTTTTGGGTGGTTAGCGTGGATGGGTCGCAGCCATCGAGGTACTGCAGATAGAGCAGGGTTGCGGCATCGGCTTGTTCGTTCCGAGATACAGCGAGTAACTGCTCCACCCACTTGCGATGCGCTACACAGTGCATGGTGCTTTCGGCCATCAGGGCGAAGGCGTGGGGAGCCAGTTGTTCGCAAGCGTCCAGATCGGCGGCGTGGATCGCACGGTCGAACGCGTATAAAGCTGCGGCGCCTTCGAGTTCCGTATCGGTGGCAGGGATGGAATCGAGCAGGGCCAGTTCGCGCGCGCGTTGGCGGGTATGTTCGAGGCTGGCGTCGGCGGGATCCTTCGAGATGAGTAGCTGAATGTATACGGCGGTGGCGTTGCTGGGCTTCGGCGGCTTGCGGGGCGGGGGGAGGGATGCCTTCACCAGTTGAATGCGATCCTGGTGGGTGTCGATAAAGCCGAACAAGTTCTCCGCGATGCCTTCGATGCGATAGAATTCCTGGTCGCAGGCGTGCAAGGTTTTGTCCCGGCCGGGATCGCCCAATTGCAGCGCGGCGATGGCCCGGCGGGTGATGCCCGCAAGGGCGGTACAGCCTACGCGCTCGAGGGAATCGACAACGATGGGGACGAACTGGCGGGACTGGTTGACAAAGAACTGGCTGTAGCCGCCATTGTTCACTTCACGGTCGAGGGCCATCAGGGCCAGAACCAAATGCTCTTCGGGCGTGAGCGCGTCCACGCCCTGGGCTTTCGACTTTCGCTGGATGCCGAGTTCGAAGGCACAGACGATTGAGTCGATTCTGTGGCTGTGCCGGCAGGCCAGGAGTTCGTCGGTGGTTTGACCGGTGTAGTCGAGCCAGGGTATGTCTGCCATTTGGACTCAACGTAGCAGATTCACGCGGCGACGCGCCACGCCGTCACGGAAGCCGCACGATGGCCGGCTTATGGAACCAGGTTTCGTAACCAACGATGAACCAGCCGATGGGGAAGCCGCCTTCGTGCGTGATGACCAGTCCGGGATCGGATGCGCCGGCAGGTAGTTCGAAGAGGCGAGTGGCGGTGACGGATTCGCCGGGCCCGAGCTGCACGTCGAAGGGAACATCCGACGGGTTCGGCACGGGATCGTAGCGTCGGCCCTGGCGATCGCAGAGGTAGACGACTACGTTGCGCTCGCGCTGGGACACCCGGCGGGCGGTGCTGAATAGGCGCAGGGCGACGGTATAGTGGCGCCCGGCGGCGGCGCTCTGGACGGCAATACACCAATCGTCGAAACATTGCGGCTCGCCTACGTGCAACACGGTGCGCGGCCAGAATAGCGAGGCGGCCACGATCACGGCGAAATACGCCGCGGCGCAAATGCCAAGTTTGCGCAGGATCGCGAGAGCGCGGACGCCTTTGCCGCGAATGGCGAAAGACGCGGCGGTCAACAGGGTCGCCACGGCGGCCAGAAACAAGACGATGAAAAGCAGATCGAAAATGCCCATGCGTGCTTCTCCTTTGGAAAGCACTTTACAATATAGAGTATTTGAAGATTAAATACAAGAGCGGGACTTAAAAGTCCCGCCGGCACGCTAAAGCGCGCGCCACGGGCTGTGCCAGATCAGTCCAAACTCCACTAAGGGCGGCGCATGAGTTCGAGAATGGCGGAGGACATGGCGATCACGCCGGTACGGATGGCGGGTTCGGGCAGGGGGGCGAAGAGGCTGGAGTGCAGGGACGGCAGAGGCTGTCCGGTGCGCAGGCTTTCGCCGAGCCGGGCGGGATCGGCGGCGCCCAGCCAGAGCATAAAACAGGGGATGCGGCGCCCTTCCAATCCGAATAGACCGAAGTCCTCGCTGACCATGGCCGCTTTTCCGTCCAGGACATTCGGGCTGCCCAGGGCGGCGCTCATAGCGGTTTTCAGGCGGGCGGCCAGCGCGGGATCGTTGTAGGTGACGGGCACGGATTCCGCGGCGTTGACGGTGACCACCGGGGCGCGATCTTCGGGCACGCCGGCGGTGAGAGCCACGCCGCGCGCGGTGCGTTCAATGGCAGCCAGGATTTTCCGCCGGACGTCCTCACTGAAGGCGCGCGTGGAGATCTGGAGTTTCACCTCGTCGGGAATGATGTTAGGACGGGTCCCGCCGTGAATGGATCCGACGGTAACCACGGCGGGGTCCTGGGGTGAAGTCTGGCGGCTGACGATGGTCTGGAGGGCGAGCACGAACTCGGCGGCCATGACCACGGGGTCGCGGGTAGTCTCGGGGCGCGCGCCATGGCCGCCGACGCCGCGAATGACGACGTCCACGGTGCTTGCGCCGGATAGGATGGGCCCGGACACAACGCCGACGCGGCCGGCCGGGATCTCGGGGGTGTCGTGCTGCGCGATGCAGAAATCAGGCGTGCCGAAGCGTTCGTAAAGGCGATCGGCGAGCATGGCGCGGGCGCCGGTGACGCGCTCTTCGGCAGGCTGGCCGACCAGCATCAGGGTGCCGTGCCAGCGGTCGCGCATGGCGGCGAGAGTGCGCGCGGTGCCGAGGAAGCAAGCCATGTGGAGGTCGTGCCCGCAGGCGTGCATGACGGCGACGGTCTGGCCGGCGTCGTCGGTGGTATGGACGGTGCTGGCATACGGCAGTCCTGTTTTCTCTTCGACGGGGAGGGCGTCCATATCGGTGCGCAGCAGGACGCGGGGACCCGGGCCGTTCACGAGCGTGGCGACGATGCCAAAAGCAGCGTGGCCGTCCGTATACCTGCCGACGTTTTCGGTGACGGTGTAGCCCTGCCGGCGGAGTTGTGCGGCAAGCAGGGCGGCGGTGCGCTCCTCATGCTGGGAGATTTCGGGGTGCGCATGGAGATCCTGGTAGATGGCGAAGAGGGCCGGCAGTTGGGGATCGACAAGGGCGGCGAGGTCATCGGCGGGAGCAGCCAGAAGGGGCAGGGCAAGCAATGGAAGGAGGGCGAAAGGGCGCATAAGAATGAATTCAATCGACGAGGCCGCAGCGGACGGCGAAACGGACGAGGTCGGTCACGCTATGTAAGTTGAGCTTCTCCATGATGCGGCCGCGATGGGCATCCACGGTGTAGACGCTCAGGTTCAAGACGGTGGCGATTTCCTTGTTGGTCTTGCCTTCGGCGATCATCTGCAGCACCTCGCGTTCGCGGCTGCTGAGCAAGTCGATGGGATCGGTGACGTGGCGGCGGTAATCGTTGAGCACGGCATCGGACACGCCGGGGCTCAGGTAGCCTTCACCGCGGGCGACGGCGCGCACGGCGGCCAGCAGGTCGCTCGAAATGGAATCTTTCAGGAGGTAGCCGCGCGCGCCGGCGCGCAGAATCTCGCGCACGTAAACGGAATCTTTGTGCATGCTGAGCGCCAGCACGCGCGAACGGGGCGACAGATCGGCGACGCGGCGGGTGGCTTCGATGCCGTTCAATTCGGGCATAGCGACGTCCATGACGATGACGTCGGGCTGCAACTGGCCGGCCAGGTCGAGGGCTTCGCGGCCATTGCCGGCTTCGCCCACGATTTCCATATCGGGCTGGGCGGCAAGGATCATTTTGAATCCCTGGCGCACCACGGCATGGTCGTCAGCCAACAGGATGTGGATCTTGTCTCTCATGTTCTGTACGTTGCTCGGGCACGCGGACTTCGATCTCGACGCCTTTTCCGGGGCTGGAGCGGACACTCAGATCGCCGCCCACGCTGCGGGCGCGGGCCCGCATCCCGATCATACCCATGCCGCGGGGTCCGGCGCCAGTGGCGGGCAAGCCGCGGCCGTCGTCGCCAATGGAAAGGCAGACTTCGCCGTTGCGGGAATCGAGGGTGACGATGGCGGTGTGCGCGGCGGAATGGCGGGCGACATTAGTGAGGGCCTCCTGAGCCAGGCGGAAGAGATGCGTTTCGGTCTCATCGGGCAGGCGGCCGGAGACGCTGGATTTGAATTCCGTTTGAATGCCGGTGCGATGCGTGAAGCCCTCGCAGAGCCAGCGCAGCGCGGCGTCCAGGCCGAAGTCGTCGAGGATCGTGGGGCGCAGCAGTTGGGACATCTGGCGCACGTTGCCGATGGATTCGTCTACCAAATGCAGGCAGTCGTCGAGGCGCGAGGGATCGGGAGGGACGCCATTCTGCTGAGCGCCGCGGAGAGCCGAGAGGTTGGCTTTGACCGCGGTGAGCGACTGTCCGAGTTCGTCGTGGAGTTCATGGGAGAAGCGGCGCGCGGTGGTTTCCTGATCCTCCAGCATGTGCCAGGAAACGCGGCTCAATTCGCTTTCCTGCCACTCCATTTTGCGCAGCAGTTGCGCGGTGAGGCGCACGGTCAGTACGGTGCAGAGCAACGCCAGGGTGAGGAACGCGCCCAGGAAGGCGGCGGACTGTTTCACCAGGCGTTCGGAGCGCTGGTCGATCTGATTCTGGGCGGCGACGGCCCTGCGGTAGCTGGCCTCGATGAGCTTGGCGACCACCGAGATGAAGGCTTCGTGATCGCGGAACAGATCCTGCGAGGAAAATGTCACGGGCTCCTCGACGGCCAGCAAGCGGCGGGCCTCGCCGGAGAATGCCGCGGAGGTGCGTTGGAGTTGATCGTACAAGCGCCGCTGGGCAGTCTGGGCGCCCTCGGCGGCGATGCGGCCGATGTTGCGATCCGCCTCGTCCAACTGGGACACAATCCTGGCGTAGTCGACGGAGTCGGGATCGCGAGCCAGAATGGAGAAGACCTCGCTGAGGCTGGCCTGCTGGCGATGCACTTCTTCGAGCAGGCGGTTGGTGGCCTGCTGCTCATCGACGAGGCGGGCGGCGTTCTCCTTGATGATGAGGATATTGCCGATGCCGATGAAGGCGCCGGCCAGCAAGAGGGCGATGACCAGGCTGAATCCGACGATCAAGACGCGCAGCAGGCTGCGTTGGGTGATGCGGCGGGGCGTGGGTGAATATTCCTTCACGGTGGTCTAAGTCTATGATGGCGCTATAGCGGGTGCGGCGGATATCCCCAAGCGGGGCTAATCGGCGGCCCCTAGCGGGGCTAGGGTGGGACGATTCAGGCGTGTTGTTTTGTACGGGAGTTAGCCTTTCGAGTCTATCGTGTTCAAACGCGGGTTGACCGAAGATAGAGTTGTCGGGAGAAATAAATCCCGCAAGGAGAGATCAACATGAAGAAAAGCTTACTCGCGATCGTTTTTGCCGCCGCCAGCCTGCCGCTGACTTTTGCGCAGACCACGCCGGCCAACCAGGGGCAGTCCACGCCGGACCAGAAGAGCACGGCTACGACCAAGAAGACCAAGAAAAGCAACAAGCACAACAGCAAGAAGACCAGCGCGAAACAGACTGGCGCCCCCACCACTCCTCCGCAGAAGTAACTATCCCTCCGCAGTGTGCCCCAAATCGTGGGCAGGCGAAGATACCTGCCCACGAGAAGACGTCAAAGAACGATGAAACCACAATGGCCGCAGCCGGCTTTCCAGCCGGCTTAACGGCGGACTGAAGTCCGCCGCAGCACGCTGAAGCGTGCGCACGGGCTGCGGCCAGTCATCACGAGATAAGTCCAAACTCCAGCAGCACAGAACTATGAAGAGTAGCGGCACTTAAAAAGGTGCTATTATTTCCGCGACATGCGGATTTTACTTTATTTGTTTGCGGCCACCGAAATGGTGCTGCACAATTTCGCGGGGCCACCGGCGACGGGCGCGGATCCCATCGCGGGCCTGGCGAGCGACGCGGCGGGCAATCTCTACGGGACCACACCGGACGGCGGGGCGGGGAACTCCGGCGTGGTATTCAGAGTCAATCCAGCGGGCGGCGAGACGATTCTGTATAGCTTCACGGGCGGCGCCGACGGAGGATCTCCGCAGGCGGGCGTGACTCTGGATTCCGCGGGAAACATCTACGGGACGACCAGCGCAGGCGGCGGAAAGGCGGGCGCGGGCGTCGTATTCAAATTAGATCCATCCGGGCACGAGACCGTGCTTTACACCTTCACGGGGGGCGCCGACGGGAGCGCGCCTTACGCGGGCGTAATCCGCGACGCCTCGGGCAACCTCTACGGGACGACGCGCTACGGCGGGGCCATGGGTGCGGGCACCGTGTATAGGCTGGACAGCAGCAGTCACGAGACGGTACTGTACAGCTTCAAAGGAGGCCCCGACGGATACGGGCCTTTGAGCGGACTGGTTCTCGATGCCGCGGGCAACCTTTATGGAACCACCGCCACTGCGAACGGGTGCAATTGCTCGGGGATCGTGTACAAGGTCGATCCGAGCGGCAACCAGACTGTCCTGTACAGTTTCACGGACGCGGTCAACGGAAGTTTTCCCAGCGGTGGGCTGATCATCGATGCGGCGGGCAACCTTTACGGCACGGCTTCGTATGGCGGCATTATTGGTTTCTTAGTGGCTTCCGGCGTGGTGTATAAAGTGAGTCCGAGCGGGCAGGAGACCGTGTTATACACCTTCAGCGGCGGCGCGGACGGCGGAGGGCCTTACGGAGGGTTGGCCGCGGACGCGGCAGGCAATCTGTATGGGACCGCGGGCGGCGGACAGGGCACCGCGAGTACCGGGCTGATCTTCAGGCTGGACACGAGCGGTCACGAGACGGTGCTATACAGCTTCACAAGCGCGGCGAACGGGGCGGGTCCGAGCGGAGGGCTGCTGCCGGGTCCGGCAGGCCAGATTTACGGCACTACCCACAGCGGCGGCGCGGCCGCGGCGGGGACCGTGTTTGAAGTGGCCGCGAACGGCAACGAGACGGTGCTGTGCAACTTCTCAAGCGAGGCTGACGGATACAATCCGAATGCCGGCTTGACCAGCGACCCGGCCGGCAATTTCTATGGGACGACGCTGTACGGCGGCACGGGGAATGCGGGTGTGGTGTTCAAGCTGGATGCAACCGGTCAGGAAACCGTGCTGTACAGTTTCACGGGAGGATTGGATGGGGCGAACCCCTATGCAGGCGTGACCCTGGATGCGGCGGGCAATCTTTACGGGACAACCTTCAGGGGCGGCTCGGGGAATGGGGTGGTGTACAAGCTCGATCCCAGCGGTACGGAGACAGTGCTGTATACATTTACCGGGGGAGCGGACGGCGGCTTCCCGTATGGGAACATCACGCTGGATACGGCGGGCAACCTCTACGGAACGACTTACTCCGGGGGCGGCGCCGGCGGTGCGGGCGTGGTGTTTAAGGTAGACCCAAGCGGAAACGAAACCGTATTGTTCAACGGCGGGGGGAACGGATCGAGCGATTTCCAAAACCCCACATCGGGAGTGATTTTCGATGCGGCAGGCAACCTATACGGGACAACTTACAACGGCGAGAGCGTGTATAAGCTGGATCCGGCCGGGAACGAATCGGTGCTGTACGTTTTCGGCAGCGGACCGAATGACGGCAGCAATCCGTGGGCGGGCGTGATTTTCGACGGGGCCGGCAATCTGTATGGGACCACCTTAGAGGATGGGGCGGGCCGGTGGGGCACGGTATATAAGCTGGATCCATCGGGGAAAGAAACGGTGCTTTACGGCTTCCGGGGCCAAAACGATGGAGGCACGCCTTATGCCGGCGTCATTCCGGATTCGTCCGGCAACCTTTACGGCACGACTTACGCGGGAGGCGCCTCGCAAGCGGGGGTGGTTTATAAAGTAGACCCGGCCGGCCACGAAACCGTGCTCTACAGCTTCACGGGCGGGGCGGATGGCGGTAAGCCTTACGGGGGACTGGTCAGCGATGCGGGCGGGAATCTATACGGCACGACCTATGGCGGCGGAACGAATTCGGGCGGCGTGGTTTTCAAGATCGCGCCGCAGTTCACGATCGCAGGCCAGGTTGCGTCCGATGGCACGGCCCTCGCCGGGGTAACGATGACGCTGAGCGGTTCCGCGACCGGATCGGCTATTACGGACAACAATGGCAACTACGGCCTGGCCGCGGCGCCGGGCGGCAGTTACACGGTGACGCCGTCGATGGTGGGGTTCACGTTTGCGCCTGCCAGTATATCGTTCACCGGCCTGAGCGCGAACCAGACCGTGAATTTCGCGGCGTCGGCGCTGAACTATACGATCTCGGGACAAATTCTGGGGCCGGGCGGTACCGGATTGAGCGGAGTCGGCGTACAGGCGGCCGCCTATACGAACGGCACGGTCACCGATAGTGGCGGGAATTATAGCTTATCGGTTCCGGCATTCGGCAACTATACAATAACTCCCAACAGGCTGGGTTACTACTTCAGCCCGGGCAGCGTGGCATTCAACGATTTAAGCAGTAACGAGACGGTCAACTTTTTGGGCACCAGCACGGATGCGAGCGACTTCAATCACGCCGGGTATGCGGATGTGGTGTGGCAGGACCCCACGACCGGAGCCGCGCAGATCTGGTATTTGGGCGGATATAACGGCCTGATGGTTACCGGTTCGGCGGACGTGGTGGTGGCGAACTCGTGGCGCATCGCGGGGATCGGCGATTTCAATCGGGACGGCTCGCCGGACCTGCTGTGGCAGGATCCGGTGAGCGGGGCGGTGCAAGTCTGGTATCTCGGGGGATCACTCGGCAACACGTTCGTTTCCGCGGCTACGATTGCGGGGCGCAGTACGTGGAAGGTGGTTTCGGTGGCGGATTTCAACCGCGACGGATATCCCGACCTGCTATGGCAGGACCCCAAATCGGGGGCGGCGCAGATCTGGTATCTGGGGGGAGCGCAGGGGACGCAGTTATTGGGAGCGGCCAACGTGGAAGTGGGTAACGCGTGGCGGATCGCCGGCGCCGCCGATTTCAACGGGGATGGAGTTCCGGATATCGTGTGGCAGGACCCGGTAAGCGGCACGGTGCAGGTCTGGTACATGGGCGGCACGACGGTGGGCGCGGAAGGCAGCCGGGTGCAGTCCACGGGGAACCTGGCGGTGAATCCGTGGAGGGTGGCGGCCCTGGCGATATTCAATCCGGGCGGCGGCCAGCCTGAGCTGGTGTTTCAAGATCCCGTGTCCGGCAGCGCAGAAGTGCTCACGCAAACATTTCTCCCCGTCTATGTGGATCTCAGCGGAGCGAACTCATGGGTGATCGCCGGTCCGCACTAAGCCGGGGCCGTTCCACCAGACTCCGCCCGACGCGGCGATCTTTTCGAGGATCTGATCTTTGGTCAGCTCGCGGATGATTTGGCAGCGGCCCGCGCCCGCGAATTCGCCGCCGCACGTGTCGAGCGATTTATGGAAGCAGTCGCCGGCACAGTTCCACCTGGCGAAGCATCCGCTGCAATAGCCGCGGTGGTCGACGGTCAGCGCGCGAAGGTCCGTATAAATCCGCCGGTCGAATTCGTAGCCCGCGCCGGCCGCGGCAGGGCGGGCATAGAAGAACCGCTCCGCGAAAGGCTGGCGCTCGTCGGCCACCTCGTGGCAGGCGCTGATGTTGCCGCTGGGCGAGACACAGAAATTGTCGTGGGCTACGCCGCAGAAGCGGTTGGTGACCGTACCCAGGCGGGCGCCGGAGAAACGCAGCAGACGGGCAGCCTTGGCGGAGGTGCGGCGGGCCGCGCGAAACGCCTCGACGAACGCGGTGGTCTCGGCGCCGGCCTGTGCGCGACCCCTGCCCATGCGGTACACGGGTTCCACCTGGATGGCGCGCGGGCGGAATCGCCGGCAGAGGTAGGCGACGGATTGGGGAAGACGGGGCAGCGAATCCGCGGTGGCGGTCATGCGGATCGAATAGCGGAAACGGACGCGGTCGAAAGCGCGTAAGGTGGTGAGTACCGCGGCGCTCGATCCCCGGCCGGAAGCCAGACTCCGGTTGGCATCCTGCACTTCGGGCAGACCGTCGCAGGATACGGTCGCGCCGTCCAGGTGGGAGACGAGCCACCGGCGCTGAGCATCGGTCAGGACGCCGTTGGTGGTCAGTGAACTGCGCAGCCGCAATCCATTCTGCCGGGCCACGCCGCGGGCGTAAAGATGCGAATCCTGGAACAAAGTCCAGTGGCGGGTGGGCTCTCCGGCGCCGTGATAATCGACTTCGAAGGACGATTCGCCGGCGGCCGCCGCGTTGGCCGCGGCAAAGTCGATGGCGCGGCGCGCGGTTTCCGGCTGCATGAACATGGCGGGCGCGTCACCCGAGGCGGCATAGCAGTATACGCAGCGCAGGTTGCAGGCGCTGGTCAGAAGCAGCGTGACGACGCGCGGCCGCGGCGGTCCGGTGAGCGGTGTGGCGGGTGTGAGTTCGGGCTGGCCGCCGACGATTCCGGTTTTGCGCAGCCATGCCAGGACGCCGGGGGCGATGGGCACCGCGCGATTCTGGAGAAAGCTCACCAGGGCAGCGTTGCCTATCAGGGCGGCCTTTCTGAGCGGGGCGTATATCAGGTATTCGGATTCGTTTAGGGGCAATACGAATAGTTCGGTGGGCATCCTTAAGCAGATGTTAGCATTGCGGGACCTAAAAGTCCCGCCGGCACGCTGAAGCGTGCGCCACGGCCAGGATCGGCTATGATACAGGATGACTCCCATGCCCGCAGGGGAAAATGTGACGCGCCTGCTAAAGGACTGGCGCGCTGGTGACTCACTCGCTCTGGATCGACTGGTCCCGATCGTCTACGAATCGCTGCGCACGATTGCCGGCCGGTGCCTGCGTTCCGAAGACCCCAATACGCTATCCGCCACGGTCCTGGTGCACGAAGCCTATCTGCGGCTGACGAACGCGGATGTGGATTGGAACGATCGTTTGCATTTTTACGCCGTTTCGGCGCGCGTCATGCGCCGCATCGTGATCGATCATGCGCGCGACCAAAGCCGCCTCAAACGGGGCGGAAGCGCGCCGGTAACCCTGGATACCGCCGTGGTGGTGGGCGCGCCGCAGCCGCGGGCTTTGCTGGAGCTGGATGAGGCCCTGAGCCGGCTGGCCGAGCGCGATCCGCGCAAGAGCGACATCGTGGAACTCTTATTCTTCGGCGGCATGACTTATGAGGAAGCCGGCGAGGTGCTGGGCATCTCCAAAGCGACCGTGGACCGGGAACTGCGGCTGGCGAAAGCGTGGCTGCACCGCGAACTGACGTGATCGAGGCGCGCTTTTGACACCGCAACCCGCCGCCGATCGCTGGAAACGCCTGGAGGCGCTGTTCAACGAAGCTCTGGAACGCACCGCGACCGCACGCGCCGCCTTCCTGGAGCACGCCTGCGCCGGTGACGAAGAATTACGGCGCGAACTCGAAGACCTGTTGCGCCACACCGACGCTACGCTTTCCGCCTTCCGGGAGCCCTTGCACGACGCTATGCGGCAGGTTTCGGCGAAAGGCCGGCGCATCGGCCCGTTCCGGTTGGTGCGCTTGCTCTCCGAGGGGGGTATGGGTGCGGTCTATCTGGCGGAACGCGCGGACGATGAGTACACGCAGCAGGTAGCCATTAAGCTGATGCGCACGGGACTCGGCCAGGATCCCGCGATGTTGCGCCGCTTCCGCACGGAGCGACAGATCCTGGCCGATCTGAATCATCCCTACATCGCCCGCCTGCTCGATGGCGGCACCACGCCCGAAGGTTGGCCATACCTGGTGATGGAGTTTATCGACGGGGCCCCCATCGATCAATATTGCGCGGCGCACGAGCTCACCATCGACGGCCGGTTGCAGTTGTTTCTGAAGGTGTGCGCGGCGGTCGAATATGCGCACCTGAACCATGTCATTCATCGCGACCTGAAACCCGCCAACATTCTGGTCTCGACAAACGGCACGCCGAAGCTGTTGGATTTCGGAATCGCCAAGCTTTGGGAACCGGAATCCGCTGAAGGCGGCTCGCCTACGCAACAGACCGGCCGGTTCATGACGCCCGCCTACGCCAGCCCCGAGCAGATGCGCGGCGAGCCCCTGACGCAAGCGACCGATATCTATTCCCTGGGTACCGTGCTCTACCAGCTCATTACGGGGAACCGTCCGGTGGCGCGCGGGCCGAGCACTCCGGTTGAGTTGGACGGCCTGATCCGCGACGCTCAGCCGCCGCCTTTTGCCCCGGCAGGCAAGGCGATGCCGCCCGGGCTGGACCGTATCGTCGAAACCGCGCTGCGCTACAATCCCACGGAACGCTATCGCTCCGTGGTGGAGTTCTCGGATGGCGTGCGCGCCTACCTGAACGGCCGCGGCCCTGGCCGCCCACGGGCTCTTTCCCTTTCACGCGGCAGGATCGCACTGGTAGCGCTACTGGTGGCGCTGTCGTGCGGCGCCGCGGCGGCCCTCTATTTTGCCCTGCGCCCGAATCCGCCGGCAGCCGACTTCAATTCCATGAAGATGACGCGCCTGACCACCCGCGGCGATGTCACCGCGGCGGCCGTCTCGGCGGATGGAAAGTTCGTCGCATACGCCGTGAACGACGAGAACCAGGGAGGCATCTGGCTGTCGCAGCCCATTGCCAATACCGAAATGCGAATGCTGGGTCCGGCCCCGGCTTCTTATCGTTCGCTGCAGTTTTCGCCCGATGGAGATTTTCTTTATTACGTGCGCCCCGATGCGGACTCGCCGGCGACCCTCTACCGTTTGCCCATTCTCGGCGGCGGGGCGCAGCCGGTATATCCGGGCGCCGGCGACGACGTCGCGCTGGCCCCGGACGGAAAAAGTTTCGCCTTCCTGCGCATCGACCCCTTACGCGGCGAGGCCACCGTAACCGTGGCCGGCTTCGATGGAAATGCGGCGCGTACCATTGCCGTGCGCCGGCGCCCGGCCTACTTCGCGCCGCACGGCATCGCCTGGTCCCCCGACGGCCGCTTGATCGCCTGCTTTGGCGGCGACTCTTCGTTCTATACGCCCGAAGCATTCCGCATCGTGACCATTGAGGCCGCCAGCGGACGTCAACGCGTGTTGACGCCCAAAGCCTGGGAGTCCTATGGCGCCATCTCCTGGCCCGGTGACGGACGCGGCCCGATCGTGAGCGCCAGCGAGGAGTATGAGGACGGCTTTCAAATCTGGCGCGTCGATTATCCCAGCGGCGAGACCCGGCGGGTGACCAACGACCTCGGAAACTACCGGTCCGTGGGTTGCACCCGGGATGCCCGTACCATCGTGGCCGTGGATGCCGAAAAGCCCGCGCGAATTTGGGTCGCGTCTCTATCCAATCCGGATCGCGCCACTCCCGCCTCGCCCCCCGATATGCGCGGCACGGGAAACGTGGCCTGGGATGCCCAGGGAGACATCCTTTACACGGCCTCCCATGGGGGCGCGCGCAGTATCTGGCGCGCCAGCCCCGACGGAGGATCTGCCCGTGAGTTGACCCGCTTTCCCGGTTTCAAGGACGAAGTCGCGGCCACCCCGGATGGCCGTTACGTTCTCTATTCCTCCGGCGGGAAAATCTGGCGCGTCGACGCCGATGGCAGCCACCCACGGCAGATCACACATGGCGCCCTCGACGTGCATCCGTCGGCTTCGCCGGACAGCCGTTCCGTCGTCTACGGGTCTTTCCCGGTATGGTCTCCCGCCATCGGCGGCAAGCCCGAAGTCTGGCGTGTTTCGATCGATGGCGGAGCCGCGGCGCCGCTGGTGGAACACGCCAGTTCGATGCCCCAAGTGTCTCCGGACGGCAACTGGCTCGCCTACTTGAGGGACAACCCGGGCGCCCCGCCCGACGGCATCGCCATTGGGCCGTTCGCCGGCGGGAAGCCGCAGCGCGTCTTCGATATTCCGTTGCAGGTCGTACAATGGGCGCCAGACGGACGCAGCCTGATTTTCCAGAAATCCGAGCACGGCGTCGGCAATCTTTGGCGGCAGCCGGTCAGTGGCGGGGCCCCCACGCAGTTGACCCATTTCACTACCGAGGAAATCTTCAATTTCGCGGTGCGTCGCGATGGCCGGCTGGCCATCCTTCGCGGACACTCACTGAACGACGTGGTGTCCATCCGCGACGCGCATTGAGGCGCACTGGCCAAAAAACTTTCTTGCGAACGATGAGGCGATCGGTCCGGCGTTGCCGCTTTGTGAGTGAACGCAATTTGGACATCCCAAATGCGAAATAAATTGACCGGAGAAAACTAAAATGACGCTCACTCAATTCGCTTACCGCATCACCCGTACTGCCGCTGCGGCCACCCTCTGTCTCGGCATCGCCATCACCGCCTTCGCCGCCAAGAATCCCCTGAATGAACCGAACGGCCTGGCCGTCGATAGCAAGGGGAATCTCTATGTCGCCAACAGCGGCGGCAATAACATTTTGATGTTCAACTCCAAGTACCAATACATGCCCGCCAAAACCATCGTGCAGGGTGTTTTCCATCCCACCGGCGTGGCGGTCGATCCGATGGGCAACCTCTGGGTCGCGAACTACCTCGCGGGCGAGGGCAGTATTACCGAGTACGCCAACGGACAACAGGTCAGCAGCGGCACCATTACCGAAGGCGTCGACTCGGCGCTCGCCATCGCCGTGGATGGTTCGGGAAACATCTGGGTGCAGAACAACAACAGTTATGTGGATGTCTACTCGCAGCCGGTGCTGGGGCTCGGCTCGCCAGTTCTAACGCAAACGTTCAATGCCGCCGGTCCGCTTTATGGCATTTCGGTGTGGGAGAATACCATCGCACTGGGCACTGCGTCGTCTTTCGGCGTAGACTTCGGCAACGCATTCACCACCATACAGAATGGCGTGTTCGAGGGCGCGGCCAATGCCTCGAACAATTCCGGGCTATCCATCGCGGCCGACCATCAAGGCGGCTTCTATTTGGGTAACCTGGATGGATCGGTCAACCATACCTCTGGAGTCAGCGATTCGCTCTTCGTACAGTTGAGCTACCAGCCGTCGGGCACCGCGGTAGATACCGTCAACGACCGTGTGTACTTCTCCTGCCTGCAGTGCAACTACATCCAGGCGTACAGCACGACCACCGGCCAGCTCCTCGAAACCATCCAGTAACTACTTTGGCGCAACCCCTTCAACGAACGGCGGGCAGCCATTCTGTCCGCCGTTCTGAGTCGCATCGAACCGAATCACCCTCACAGTCACCACTCACAGCCCACCACCCTCACCGCCCGCTTCGCGCGAATGTCAACCCCGGACCCTTATCGGCTGTTCGTCACTTCTGCGCCAGATAGTTCGCCCACTGCCCCGTCGTCGTCTCCGCCCAGAACGCAACCTTCCCGCACTCCATCGCCGTCGTTGAAATCACAATGTTGTAGTTCGAGAAATAGTTCGAGCCGATCACATCCCCAGCCACCGTGTCCCCGCTCGCCGCCACCTTCCGGATGTGCCCGTGCTGGTAAAGATACAGCCCCGTCCGCCGGTTCCCGCTGGTGTCCTCCTGGTCCTGCGCCACAAATGCAACCGCGCCGTTGTATCCCGAAATTGCGCCGTATTGGTACGGCGTTCCCTCCAGCCCCGGCAATCGATCGTTCGCGCACGTAATCACCGTCGGCTCGCCGCCCGTGATGTCCTGCTGCATCACGCAGCCGTAATGGTAGCGGAGCGTCTCGGTCGTGTTTCTTGTCGTAAAGCACGTAGTCCGCATAGTTCCCGTCCAGCATGAAGCTCACGCTGTTCGCTGCCCCGCCCGTGTTCGGATCTCCCAACGGGTTGGTGTAAGGCCCCGTCACCGGAACCGGTGCGTACTGCCC
>JBEKIM010000027.1:0-28873 GCA_050011755.1 Bryobacteraceae bacterium
CACAACTGTCGCGCCTCGGTATCCAGATCGTACACGACTTCCATGTGGTCGGAGATGAATCCGATAGGCGCCAGAACTACGTCGCGGGTGGCGCCGGCCGCAGCCAGTTCGCGCAGGTATTCGAGCACATCGGGACCCAGCCAGGGCTGGCCGGGCGCTCCGCTGCGGCTTTGATACACCAGGCGATAAGACGGACGCCCCACGAGTTCGGCCACCAGCCGGCAGGCCTCTTCCACCTGCGTCACGTAGCGGCTGGTTTCCGCCATGGCCACGGGTACGCTGTGCGCCGTGAACGCCAGCGCGGCGGCGGCGCGCCTGTCTGCCGGAATGCGGTCGAGCGCCCTGCCTACACGCTCCGCCATGGGCTCGATGAATCCCGGGTGATTGTAGAAAACGCGCAGCTTCAGCACTTCCGGCGCTCCTGGACCCACGTACTCCCGCGCGCGCGCCAGATCCTCCAGATACTGCCGGCAGCCGGAGTAGGAACTGTACGCCGAGGTTACCAAGGCGTAGGCATGCCGCACGCCATCCGCCGTCATTTGGCGTAGCGTATCCGGCAGCAGGGGATGCCAGTTGCGATTGCCCCAGTAAACCGGCAGGTCGGGCCCCTCGGCGGAGAGCACCTGGCGCAGCGCCTCCATCAACGCGCGATTTTGATCGTTGATGGGGCTGCGGCCGCCGAAGTGGTGGTAGTGCCCGGCTACCTCCAGCAGCCGCTCGCGGGGCACGTTGCGGCCCCGCAGCACGTTTTCGAGAAACGGCAAGACTTCTTCGGGCCGGTCGGGACCGCCGAAGGAAAGCAGCAGAATGGCATCGCCCGAGTTAGTCATCCAGGGCCTGGAACAGATCGGCCAGCGGAACTTCAATGGCGGGGTTTTCGGTGCGCAACACCCCGTCTTTCGCCTCGTAGAAACCCGATGCGGTGTAGACATCGGCGCGGCGCTCTTCCGGATCGATCACCCAGACATACGGAACGCCGAACGTCAGGAACTCGTCGATCTTCTTGCGCACCCGGCTCATGCGATCGTCGGGCGAGAGGATTTCGATGGCAATGAAAGGCGGAGTAATGAAGATGCGGTCGCGGGGCGCCGGTTCTTTGTAAACACACACGTCGGGGATGCGGTATTTGCGGGGCGCGATCCGGACGCGTTGCTCGACAAAAGCGCGAAGGAGCCGCTGCTGCTTCCGCAGATCGCGGAAATACCCGCTGAGTTCACCTTGCAGGACGCTGTGCGGTCTCTCCCCCACGTTACGCTCCAGGCGTTCGCCCTCATCGTACTCGCAGTCCGGCTCGTAGCTGGTGGTGAGATACTCGTGCTCGGATACCAGAACCGACGTACCCATGTCCTGAGTATAACGCAGGCGGTGGCGAACTACCCGCTCATGGAGTTCAAGAACTCCGCGTTACTGCGCGTCTTGCCGAGCTTGTCGAGCAGCAGTTCCATAGTCTCCACCGGCGACAGTGGATTCAGCACCTTGCGCAGAATCCACACCCGGTTCAACTCTTCCCTGGGCAGCAGCAGCTCTTCCTTGCGCGTGCCGCTCTTGTTGATGTCGATAGCGGGGAAAACGCGTTTATCCACCAGCTTGCGCTCCAGGTGGATTTCCAGGTTGCCGGTGCCCTTGAACTCTTCGAAAATCACGTCGTCCATGCGGCTGCCGGTATCGATCAGCGAAGTGGCGATAATCGTGAGCGATCCGCCCTCTTCAATGTTTCGCGCCGCGCCGAAGAAGCGCTTGGGGCGCTGCAGGGCGTTCGAATCCACGCCGCCGGACAGCACTTTCCCGGAGGGAGGCACGATGGTATTGTAAGCGCGCGCCAGCCGCGTGATGGAATCGAGCAGGATGACTACATCCTTCTTATGCTCCACCAGGCGCTTGGCCTTTTCGATCACCATCTCGGCCACCTGCACATGGCGCGTGGCCGGTTCGTCGAAGGTGGAACTGATCACTTCGCCGCGCACCGAACGCTGCATGTCGGTGACTTCCTCGGGCCGCTCGTCGATCAGCAGCACGATCAGGGTGACCTCGGGATGGTTGGTGGTGACGGAATTGGCGATGCTTTGCAGCAGCATCGTTTTGCCGGTGCGGGGAGGCGATACGATCAGCCCGCGCTGCCCTTTGCCGATGGGCGTCAGCAGATCCATGACGCGGCCCGAGAAATTGTCGCGCACGGTTTCGAGCTTGATGCGCGCGTTGGGATAAAGCGGCGTCAGGTTGTCGAAGAAAATCTTGTTGCGGGCTTCCTCGGGTGGCTCGAAATTGATGGCATCGACTTTGATGAGCGCAAAGTACCGCTCGCCCTCTTTAGGCGGGCGGATCTGGCCGGAGATGGTGTCGCCGGTGCGCAGATCGAAGCGGCGGATCTGCGAGGGGGAGACATACACATCGTCGGGGCCGGGCAGGTAATTGTACTCCGGCGCGCGCAGGAAGCCGAAGCCGTCGGGCAGGCATTCGAGCACGCCTTCGGAGAAGATCAGGCCGCTCTTCTCGGCCTGGGTTTGCAGGATCTTGAAGATCAGCTCCTGCTTGCGCAGTCCGGCGGCGCCGGCCACATTCATATCCTTGGCGACCTGGTTGAGCCGCTGGATGCTCATGTCCTTCAGTTCGACCAGGTCCAGGGTCGGAGATCCATTCTTGGCCTGCGCGGGCGGTTTGTTGCGCCGGTGGCCTCCGTGGTGACCGCCTCCCTGGTCCGGCCGTTCGGCGGTAGCCGGCGTGCGTGGCTCGGAGCCCGCGGCGCCGTCGGGGGCGGCGGCGGTCTGGTCTTTCGTGGTCTGTTCTTTGGATGTATCGCGGGCGGGCCCTGAGGTTTCGCGGGCAGGCCCATTTTCGCGGGCAGGCCGATCGTGCGGGCGCTCGGACGGCTTGTCCTGTTCTTCTTGCGGTGGTGTGGTATTTACCGCGTCTGGAGTGTTTTCGTTATCGCTTGCCAAATTTCCCTCACTCCCCGGCCTGTGGAGGCCGAGAATGGCACCGGTTCGACGTTTTCCTTGCGGATAGCCGCCAGACCTTGCCATTGTTCCGATTGATTCAACTTATCTGTTTTTGTGGCGATCACCTGGTACCGCCGGTTGTGAAGCTCAAGCCATTGTTTGAGTTGCAAATCCTGTTCCATCCAGCCCCTGCGGGCGTCCAGGATCAAAAAGGAAAGATCCAAGGTCTGTCTTGTTAAGAGGTAGCTCTCGATCAGGTCCTGCCATGGCCCGGCAACCTCCTTGGGCACCCGGGTGTAACCGTACCCGGGAAGATCGACAAAATAGAACGACCCGTTGATTCGGTAAAAGTTGAGCGTTTGCGTGCGACCCGGAGTGCTACTGGCGAAGGCCAACCCTTTGCGACCCACCAGGGCGTTAATCAGGCTGGACTTCCCTACATTACTTCTCCCTAAAAAGGCGATCTCGGGCAAGCCGTCAGAGGGGAACTGTTCTGGCTTGGCCGATGATGTTACAAAAGTGCTGTCGATTACCAAAACCTGCCAGCTGGCCGCGGGACAAGCCTGGGGCCTGTCCTACTAGTGCGCGACAATTTCTTCCGGTTGGGCGGCGACTTCCACGCCTGAGGTGGCCGGCATGGGCAACGCGACAATCTCCCGCTCCAATGCGATCTTAAGAACCTCGTC
Organism: Bryobacteraceae bacterium; assembly: GCA_050011755.1. Lineage (GTDB taxonomy): Bacteria > Acidobacteriota > Terriglobia > Bryobacterales > Bryobacteraceae > Bog-159. The sequence continues at coordinate 3,623 of JBEKIM010000027.1, forward strand.
CATCGACTCGACGAAATTGATCTTCATCTCGTTGCGAATATTTTCCGGGATCTCCGGCAAATCCTTTTTGTTGTCCATCGGTACGATGGCTTCGTTGATCCCGTGACGGTGCGCCGCCAGCAGCTTCTCCTTCAAGCCGCCGATGCCCAATACCTTGCCGCGCAGAGTGATTTCGCCGGTCATGGCCACATCGCCGCGCACCGGAATGCGTGTCAGCGCGCTGCAAATCGTGGTCGCCATGGTGATGCCGGCCGACGGACCGTCTTTGGGGATGGCCCCTTCGGGAATGTGGATGTGCACGTCCAGGTTACGGTAAAAGTCCCGCGGAAGCCCGAACTGATGCGCCCTCGAGCGGATGTAACTCATCGCCGCCTGGGCGGATTCCTGCATCACTTCGCCCAATTTGCCGGTAATCGTCAGCTTACCTTTCCCTTCCATGAGGGTCGCTTCGGTAGTCAGGATCTGGCCGCCTACTTCGGTCCATGCCAACCCCACCGCCGCCCCGATTTCGTTCTTCTTTTCCGCCACCAGATCGCGGAACCTGTGCGGCCCCAGCAGATCCGGCAGAATCTCGCCGGTAATCACGATCTTTTCGGCGCGCTTCTTATCCTTACTGCTCTGCGCGTTCACTACTTTGCGCGCCATCTTGCGGCAGACATTGCCGATTTCCCGCTCCAGGTTCCGCACGCCGGCCTCTCGCGAGTAGTATTGAATCAGCCCCTGCAATCCCTCGTCGGAAAACTCGATATCGTCGCTCGACAATCCGGTCTGCTCCATCTGCTTCCGGACCAGGAAACGTTTGGCGATCTCCAGCTTCTCATATTCGGTGTAGCCGGAAAGCCGGATGACCTCCATCCGGTCCTGCAAGGCGGGTGGAATCGTATGCAGAACGTTGGCCGTCGCGATGAAGAAGACCTGACTCAGATCATACTCCACATCGAGATAGTGGTCAACAAACATAAAATTCTGTTCGGGGTCCAGCACTTCGAGCAGGGCGGCGGAAGGATCGCCGCGGAAGTCCATCGACATCTTTTCCACTTCGTCCAGCATAAAGACAGGATTGCGCGTGCCGGCCTTCTTCATCATCTGGATCACCTGGCCCGGTAACGCGCCGATATAGGTGCGGCGGTGGCCGCGGATTTCGGCTTCATCCCGCACGCCGCCCAGCGACATGCGTACGAACTTGCGTCCGGTGGCCTTGGCGATCGACATACCCAGCGAGGTCTTGCCCACTCCGGGAGGCCCCACGAAGCAGAGGATGGAACCCTTGGGATTCTTCACCAGGCGGCGCACCGCCAGGAATTCCAGGATGCGCTCCTTGATTTTCTCCAGCCCGTAATGGTCCGATTCGAGTACACCCTCGGCGAACTTCAGGTCGCGGATTTCCTTGGATTTCTTCTTCCACGGCACTGCCAGCAGCCAATCGAGATAGTTGCGCGAGACGGTAGATTCGGCGGACATGGGCGGCATGTTCTCCAGCCGTTTCAGTTCGGCCATAGCCTTCTCCAGCGCGTCCTTCGTCATGCCGGCCGTCTCGATGCGCTTTTTCAGCTCATCGATCTCGCTCTTTTCGCCGCGGCCGAGTTCCTTCTGGATGGCCTTGATCTTCTCGTTGAGGTAATACTCTTTCTGGGCCTTTTCCATCTGGCGCTTCACGCGGCCCTGTATGGTGCGGTCCACGTTCAGCTTCTCGATCTCGATGTCCAGCATCTCGGCTACGCGGGTAAGCCGGTCTACGGGATCGAAGATTTCGAGCAGTTCCTGCTTTTCCTCAATCGTCAACTGCAGATTGGCGCCCACGGTGTCCGCCAGCTTGCCGGCGTCGTCCACCCGGATGGCGGCGATCATGGTTTCGTAGTTCAGGTTCTGGCTCAACTTGACGTACTGCTCGAACAAAGTAGTCACGCGGCTGGTCAGCGCGTCAAGCTGCGGACCGGGCTCCACTTTGAAGTTGAACGTGCGCACGACCGCCCGGAAAAACCCTTCATCGTCGGTGATGGAAAAAACTTTAGCCCGCTCTACGCCCTCTACCAGAACCTTGATGTTCCCGTCCGGCAGCTTCAGGCTTTGCACGATATTGACAACCGTGCCGACCGTATAAATCTCATTCGGCTTAGGCTCATCGATGGAGGCGTCGTGCTGCGTGGCCAGGAAAATTTTCTTATCGCCGGCCATGGCCTCTTCGAGCGCCCGCACACTGGACTCCCGCCCCACCACAAAAGGGGTCATCATATACGGGAAAATCACTACATCCCGAATGGGCATCATCGGCAGACGTTTTGTATCCGATTTTTCCTTTAAAGTAAGCATGTTTCTCCGCAAGGGTTAGCTCCCGGCGACCCGCGGCCGGTTTGGGCAGGCAAGACGCAAAAAAAGTGCGCTGGCTGGTTTAGCCGGCCTTTTCTAGTATTGTAAGGCTGATTTTCTGCGAAAGCACCATTTCTTTGGTGACCAGGAACTCTTTCACTTTCTTGTATGAAGGGAGGTAATACATGAGATCCAGCATCAGATCTTCGAGGATCATGCGAAGACCGCGCGCTCCCACTTTCCGTTCCAGGGCCAAATCGGCGATCGCCTCCAGAGCGTCGTCGCTAAACTTCAGCCGCACGTTTTCAAATTCAAAAAGCTTCTGATACTGCCGGACAATGGCATTCTTGGGCCGGGTCAAAATCTGCACCAGCGAGTCCTTGTCCAATTCTTCCAGGACCGCGTTCACCGGCAGCCTGCCGATGAACTCCGGAATGAACCCGAATTTGATCAGGTCCTGCGGTTGCGCCTGGGCCAGCAGGTTGATATCCCGATGGCCGGCGATATCTATGGTCTTGTTCTTCTCTTCTTCGGGCAGGAACCCCATGGACTTCTTGCCCACGCGCCGCCCAATCACCTTCTCCAACCCCACGAAAGCCCCGCCGCAAATGAACAGGATATTCGTGGTATCCACCGGCGTGAATTCCTGGTGCGGATGCTTGCGCCCGCCCTGCGGCGGCACATTCGCGATGGTGCCTTCGAGGATCTTCAGGAGAGCCTGCTGCACCCCCTCACCGGAAACATCGCGGGTGATCGATGGATTCTCGTCCTTGCGGCAGATCTTGTCGATCTCGTCGATATATATGATGCCCTGCTGGCACCTTTGGACGTCCCCGTCGGCCGCCTGCAGCAGCTTCAGGATGATGTTCTCGACATCCTCGCCGACGTAACCGGCTTCAGTCAAGGTGGTGGCGTCCACGATGGCGAAAGGTACGTCCAGAATCCGGGCCAGTGTCTGCGCCATGAGGGTCTTGCCGGTTCCGGTCGGACCGATCAGCAAGATGTTGGATTTTGACAACTCCACGTCGGAGTTTCTCATCCGGTTCATGTGGATGCGCTTGCAATGGTTGTACACCGCCACCGCCAGCTTCTTCTTGGTAGCCTCCTGGCCGATAACGTATTGGTCGAGATGCTCCTTTACTTCCAACGGTTTCGGGATCTTATGCGGCATCCCGGAAGGCTGGTCGACTTTGTCGTCGTCCAAAATCGAGTTGCACACTGCGATGCATTCATCGCAAATGTACGCTCGCGGGTAATCGCTAGGGGATGAGATGAGCTTCCCGACTACATCTTGACTTTTGTGACAGAACGAACATCGCAGGGCCTCATCGGATCCGGCACGCTTCACGCAGTTGCCTCCAGGGTATGCACCTCTCCCGCCTCCGGGGGTGGAAATACGGGTACAGTTCTATTATCACCCGAATGCGGTGGTTTAGGCAATGTGCCCTGTCCCGGCAAAAAGTACTGGCGGATCTGGGGGGCCGAATGGGGTTGACCTTCCGAACCAGCCTCGTCTAAACAAACCCCTTGGTAAACCGCGTCACAAGTCCGCGTTTTCGACAGCCCCCGTGCCGAGCTTTGGGTCCGATCGGCGTTCATTTCAGATCCGTTATCTGCCTGCGGTCGTCTCTGGAGTTTGGACATATCTCGTGATGACTTCCGCTAGCCCGTGGCGCGCGCTTCAGCGTGCCGGCGGGACTTTTAAGTCCCGCTTGGACGATCGTTTGCGGTCGTCTTAACGGAACGCGACGGCCGAATCCGCGCCGTTACCGCGTACAAGCTTGATGCCGGGCAAAAGAAGGACGATCTTGCACGGCGGCTTCGGCGTTTGTAGGCCAGTCGCCCAGGACGAGACTTCCTGAGGCAGAAATCGGCGCAAGCGTTCAGGTCGCATTGCGGCTGCTCGGCTCGGATGTAGAGAAGGCTCGAGAACTGGCAACGCGCCATGGCACCGGCTACCAAACCCTGCTCAAAATGCTCGCCCACGAAGATCTGCGCCGCGAGTCCAGGCGCGCCTGACAGCCAGAGTCGCAGCCGGACCGCCGTCTCTCGCCCGGCTAGCATCGGCTAAGCCTGTATTTCGTTCGCTACAAGACAGCCCGCATCGGGTATGGCTAGTATCGCTGTATCGATATGGTAATTCTAGATGTATGAAGAAAACGCTTCACATTGATGAAGTCACGCTTCGCGACGCGAAGAAAGCCTGTGGCGCAGTGACCGATACAGAAACCGTGCGGCTCGGCCTTGAAGCTCTGATCCGGCATTCGGCCTATGAGAGATTGCGAAAGCTCAGAGGTTCCGATGCGGACGCGAAAGACGTTCCGAGGCGCCGGCCAGAGACTCGCAAACCAAAAGCGGCGGCCTGATGGTCTTGGTAGACACCTCCGTCTGGATCCGTTTTCTCGCCAACCGGATGCCATACGCCGCTGAACTGGACCGCCTGCTCGAGAGAGACGAAGCCGCCGGGCACGACCTCGTGTACGGCGAGTTATTGATCGGAGATTCCGGCGGGCGAACCCAGTTGTTGAACTTATACGGCCTGATTCACCGGGTTCCGCCTGTCGGTCATGCCGACGTGGCTACCTTTGTGCGGTCACACAAACTGTACGGCAGAGGCATTGGGTGGATCGACGCGCATCTGCTCGCTTCCGCCCTTGTCGCGGACACGTCTCTCTGGACAGCCGACCGGCATTTGGCCAGGCTGGCCGGCGAACTCGGAATCGCACACGGGTCGCGCCGCCCCTAATGGCCGTCCAGCGGCGGCACGCAGTTCGCTATTCTCCGCTAACCAGTCTTACGGCCACAAGCACCGGTTCTTCGACCGTATAATCGGAGAACAAGGTGCTCTGCTGGGCACGTTCAACGTGGGAACCCATCGGGCGGGTTCACCTGCCCCGGTGACGGCGCCTGGCCAGATTCATAATCGCCCCAGGCAGCTCACGGCACCCTCTTGGCAGTCATCTCCAAAGTCTGCCCGATGGCCTGCACTTCAATCTGGAACTTGATCGTGTCGCCTTCGACTTTGCCCTTGTAGTTGACCTTCCCTTCATTGCCCCCAATACTCACCGTGACGCTGAAGGATATGTCGTCGCCATCGACCTTGCCGTCTTCGATCGTCGACTTGCCGAACATGCTGCTGGTGGTCTCGCCCGTCAGCTTATGGCCGTCCACCTTGAAAACGAAAGTCCGCTCCACCGGGCCGTTGGGCGTATCGGCCGTTCCCTTCCAATTTCCGCTCACATCGGCGGCCGATGCCGAAAAGGCGAAGATCGCCATCAGACAAAGCAGCCATTTCATAGCGTTACCCCTCCGGTTCGATTCTACTCCTCAGTTTTGCCCGCGTGCTCGAACAGGAAGTTGAGCGTCTTTTCCGTTTGAATATGCGAAGCGATGCGGCCCAGCGTCCCATCCTTTTCAAATCGCAGGCGCACCGCGGCGAAAGGTTCCCGCTGCTGGCGGGCGACGCGCTCAACTTCCTTGTCCACCTCGTCGCGCGTCGGGGCGATGGCCTCCCGTTCGGAGATGCGGGACAGCAGCATGGAGGCCTTCACTTCGCGCAGCGCCTTGTCGCGCTGGCTCTCCTTGACCTTCTTCCAATCCAGGTTCAGCGATTTGGGATCCAAGCCCTGTTCCGCCAATGCGCGCACCCGCTGCTCCACGCGGTTCTTGATCTGCTGATCGACAAACGTCTCCGGCACCGGAAAATCGTGCAGGTCCACCAGCTTTTCCACCAGTTGGTTCTTGGCTTCCTGCTGCGCCTCGTACTGGCGCTGCGCGAACAGCGATTTGCGGACGGCTTCGCGCAGTTCATCCACCGTGCGATAGTCGCCCAGATCCTGTGCGAATTCGTCGTTGATCTCGGGCAGCTCCTTGCGCCGCACGCCTTTCACTTGCGCCCGGAAACGGACGGTCTTCCCCGCCAGTTTGGGCTGGCCGTGATCTTCCGGATAGTGGACATCGAATTCCTTTTCCTCGCCGGGAGTCATGCCGCGCAAATGCGTGCTGAAGTCTTCGAGGGTATCGCCGCCGCCCACTTCGAGCGTCATCTCCTCGTCCTTCACGGGCGGACCCTCCACGGCGCTCAGGCTTTCGAGCGAGAGCACCGCGAAATCGCCATCCTGCAGCGGCCGCGGATCTTCGTTCACGAATTCGGCCTTGGAATTCCGCAGTTCGGCAATCCGCTGGTCCACGTCCGCGTCCGTGATTTCCGGATCGTGATACTTCACCGTCAGGCCTTTATAATCCTGCAGTTCGACTTGCGGTACGACTTCGAATTCGGCCTTGAAGCGCAGCGGCTCCCCCGGATCCATGTGTACCTCGGTGATATCGGGCTGGCCGACCACCTTCAAGTCTTCCGCCTCGAACCGGTTATGCAGGTATTTGGGGATGAGACTTTCGAGCACCTGTTTCCGTATATCGCCCGCAAAATGCTGGCGAATGATTGATGTGGGCGCCTTCCCCGGCCGGAAACCCGGCAATTTCGCGCGCTGCTGGACCTTGGCCACTGCCCTGCCGGTTTCGGCTTCAACTTCCTCGACAGGCACGGTTATCTCCAGCGTGTGCTTGCAACCTTCGACTAAAGCCAATGGGATTTACCTCGGAATCGTACTAAAACCTATCATAACAGGTGGGGCGGGCGTGGTTGCAGAGGCTTCAGACCGGCCGAAGCTGCCGCAACTGGCCGCGGGAACTTTTTCCGCGCGCCGGTGTCTATAATGGTTCAAGGGAAGGGTCCCCGTGGCCACCTCAATTCTGGACCTTAACGCGCAGAAGGCGACACTGGCCGATTCCGGCGATCTGGCGCTTGTGCGCGCTCTTCGCGAAGGCTCGGAGCGCGCTTACGAGACGCTGCTCTCGCGCTTCCAACAGCCGGTTTATAATCTCGCCCTGCGCCTGTTGAACGATCCGTCGGACGCCTCCGACGTGGTCCAGGAAGTATTTCTCAAGGTGTTCCGGAATGTGGGCCATTTCCGCTGCCAGAGCAGCCTGAAGACTTGGATTTTCCGCATCGCCATTAACGAGGCCCATAACCAGCGGCGTTGGTTTTTCCGGCATCGGAATCGGGAGGTTGGAATCGAAGAGGAGCAGGAAGGTTCCGTCAGCCGGGCCGACACTCTGGCCGACGCTACCCAGTCTCCCTACGATTATGTGCTCGACCAGGAACAGCAGGCCATGATCGAAGCCGCGCTGACCCGCATCAATCCCACCTTCCGGGCTGCCGTGGTTTTACGGGATATCACGGATTTGAGCTACGAAGAGATCGCGGATGTCCTGCAGGTTTCGCTGGGCACGGTGAAATCGCGAATTCTGCGGGGCCGCGAAGCCCTGCGCCAGGAGTTGGAAAAGAAGTTGCAAACGCAGCCCCTCATGCAGTGGCTGCCGAAAACAGTCGAGTAGGTGCTATGAGTTGCCAAACGGTGCAAAATTCGCTTTCGGCATTCCTGGACCACAGAGTGTCAGGGGATGAAAGGATGCGCGTAGCCGTGCACCTGGATGAATGCCGGGAGTGCGCGGCCCGCTTGCGTGCTCTTTCGGGTTTGCGAAGCAGTCTGAAGAATTTGCCGCCCGCGCCCGTTCCCGAACCTCTGCGGACGCAATTGCAAGTGCTCGCCTCGCGCGAACGCGCCCGCTGGAACGCCAATAAAACCGTATCTTTGGCCCTGCACAACTGGGCGGTCAACATCAAACTGGCTATCGATAATCTAATGCGCCCGCTGGCGCTGCCTTTGGCCGGCGGCTTGGCCTCGGCGCTTTTGCTTTTCGGTGTGGTAGTGCCCACGCTCGGTTTCAGGCCCAGCGTCATGAACGATGTCCCCACCGGTTTCTATACTGCGGCCACCTTGGTGGAAGTGGCTCCTCTGGGCATCAGCAACGATGAAGCCGTAGTGGAGTTGTATGTGGACGCTAAGGGCCAGGCCACGGACTATTCCGTGCAAAAGGGCAAGGTCAGCCCCGAAATGCAGGCAGACCTCACCAAGATGATGTTCTTCGCCCGCTTCACCCCCGCCACCTGGTTTGGGCAGCCCACCAACGGCAGGGTACTGGTCTCCTTCCGCCGCATCAACTACGTGGTCCGCGGCTAGCGGTGCCGCGCCAGAAGCTTGGCCAACATTTCCTGGTTCGCGCCGCGGTCCTGGAGCGTATTGCGTGCGCAGCCTGTCCCGATCGGGAACCGCTGGTCATCGAGATCGGCCCTGGCCGCGGGGCTCTCACCACTCACCTGCTGGCCCGCGCCGACCGCGTCGTCGCCGTCGAAATCGATCGCTATCTGGCGCAGAAAGTGGCCCAGACGCTTCCGCCTGCCGGTTCCAGCCTCCAGGTGGTGGAGGGCAACGCCCTGGAGATCGATCTCGCCCAATGGGGACCCGCGGTGATCGCCGGCAACCTGCCCTACTATGCGGCCACTGCCATTCTCGAACGGGTGATGCAGTTCGGCCCCGTCGTGCGCCGCGGCGTGTTCCTGACACAAAAAGAAGTCGCCGAGCGCATTACCGCCTCCCCGGGCAGCCGCGAGTACGGATATCTCAGCGTGCTCATGCAATTGTCGTCCGATATCGAATTGTTATTCGAAGTGCCGCCTGCCGCCTTTCATCCGCCGCCCAAAGTCGACTCGGCCGTGCTGCGGTTCCAGCCACGGGACAGGGCCGCGGAATTGAGTATCCCGGACCGTCCCGGGTTTCTGCGTTTCGTGTCGCTTTGCTTCCGGCAGAAACGCAAGACGCTGCGCAATAATCTGGCCGCCCAATACGGCACGGCAGTCGACGCCTGGCCGGAAGCCCCGCTGCGCGCCGAACAGATCGACCTTCCGAAGTTTGCCGCCATGTATCGCCGTCTTGTAACATAGCCCCTGAGAGGTGATGTCATGCAGCCGAATGTTTTCCCGATCGCCGCGCTCGGTTTGTGCCTGGCGGGCACTGCGCCGCTTTGCGCGCAGATCGAAGAGGAATCGCCCGCCCCGCGCGTCCTGATGGTGGTGCGCGAGCAAATCAAGGAGGGCCGCGAGGCGGCCCACATTAAGGCCGAAGAAGCCTGGCCGCGCATTTTTCGAAAAGGCAACGTCGCCATGTACTACATCGGCATGGCCGCGGAATCCGGACCCTCGGAGGCCTGGTTCCTGGAACCCTACGATTCCTTCGGCGCCATGGAAAAGGCCCGCGCGGCGGTCTATGAATCGCCGCTGGCGGCGGACCTGGTGACGGCAAATGTGGATGACGGTGAGCTGCGCACCGGCTCGCGCAATCTCCTGGCGGTGTTCCGCGGCGACCTCAGCTACCATACGGCGGAAGCCATGTCGTCGCTGCCCAAGTGCCGGCACATGGGAGTCACCGTGCTTCGCATTAAATATGGCCGCGACGCCGACCTGGCGCAAGTCGCCAAACTGATGATCGACGGCGACGAAAAGTCCAATTCCGCCCAACCCGTGATCGCCTATCAGGTCGTCTCGGGCGGGCCTTCGGGAACCTATTTGCTGTTCTCGCCCATGGACTCGCTGGCGCGCATGGACGCGGGTCCCGGCCGCATGGCTGCCACGCGCCAGGCCATGGGAGACCGCAACCGCCAGCACTTCGATGCGTTGGCTTCCGACGTGGTGCAATCGACCGAAAACCTGCTGTTTGCCTTCAATCCGCGCATGAGCTTCGTCTCAAAAGAGTTCGCCGCCGCCGATCCGGAATTCTGGAACCCGGCGCCGAAGCCCGCTGCCAGAGCGAAGCACACGCCGAAACCGGCGGCCGCTACGCCATAGGTTATGTCGTAGGCGGATCGTACAGGTTGGGCATCTGCCACCCGCGGTAATGCTGCGGACCGCCGACATCCAGGATGAGATCGGCCGGCCCCACTTCCGGAGCCGCCGGAGTGGGGCCCAGTTCCAAGCTGTAGCCTAATGACGCGTTTTGCGCCAGCACGTAGACGATCGCATTCTCGAAAAAGTAGTTGCCGTCCCCCAGCAACTGGGCGCTGCCCATCGCCGATGAGTAACCTCCCAGGTCGAGGCTGACCACCGGCGTGACAACCAGGGTGTTCTCGTCGAAGGTGACCGCCATGCCGCGGCTGTAGCAGGATGTCTTGCAGCCCTCCCCAAGGGGCGGCGCCGAAACCCGGGTGTCGCCATTATCCATGATGGTTGTCTGCCCGCTGCCGCCGTTCTCGATACCCACATCGTGCTGGTGTGAAAACCAGGGCCATGGATCGTTAAAAGTGTTATCGAACGTGAAGTCGCTGGGCGGCTGCAGGCCATGGTCGGGAGGTCCCATGGTCCACAAAATGTTTCCGGTACCGGCCCCGTCTCTGTAATCGATTCTCCAAACGAGGTCCTGGTGCCGCGAGGAGACAATGAAATCGCCGCCGGTGGTGTTGCCGTCCTGCGGTGCGGGCCAGTAGTATAGACTGTTCATGTGTAGCCAGTCATGGGCTAGAGGAGCGATACCGGTTCCCAGCAGAATCGTCGGCGGACAGCCGTTCGAGTTGATGGCGCAGGTTTCTCCCAAAGGCGCCGTGCGGGTTACCGGCAGCGGGGTATAGCCGCTGCCGCCGCTGCCCGGGTCGAACGAGTCCCAATACCAGACGACCTGCCAGTTCGTATTCATGACCAGAATCATGTCTCCGATGATGTCTACGGGGAGGCCGCTCGAATCTCCCTGCGTTCCCGGCGGGAAAATCTTTTCCACGTCGATGAGGGCCGCCGTAAAGCCGTTAGGCAGAGTCTGAATGGCATCGTGATGGAAGGCTCCGGTGCAGCCCGCGCCTACCGGTGCGGGGGTACCGATCGCGGTGCAGGCGCCTCCATCCACCGCTCCCAGTGCGACCAACTCCTGCTGGATCGCGCCCATATTGGTTTCGCGCACGATATTACCCGCCAGGTCGACCTGCCGCAGAAACTGGTCCTGGTTCACATTTGGATCCCAGGCATAGTCGTCTTGTATGGTGATGTTGCCGCCGCCCGGGAGAGGGCGCGTGATCAGATCGACGTGCGTGGCCGTGTTCGCCCAGTAATACCAGATGATGTTGCCCTGCAAATCCGTGGCTACGTCTGGATAAACGGGTTCCGATTGAAATGCGATGAAGGTATGGAGGAAAACCGGGTTCTCGGTGTCCGTGCCGGCCTTCACTGCCGTGAAACTTGGAAATGTGACGGTGGAAGTGGGCAGCGCGCCCGTGGTGAAACTCAGTGTGGCGCCGTTCGTGATCTTTCCGCCGGTGTTGGTTTGCGCATGCATGTTGTATTTGGTGCTGGGGTACATGCCTGCGATTTCGAACGTCATGGTGGCGGGCGGATGACAAGCCACCCAATTCGTAGCGGACCCTGGCACGCTCCCGGTTTGTTCCTGAAAAGCTATGCGCATCGTGCTTCCGCTGGCGCAGGAAGGCGCGCTGAACAGGGCTACCAACGGGTTCGCGGTCTTTTCCACCACCGGCCCGCCCGTCGCGACCGCGCTCACCTGGAAGGCGGCCGTTTTTGAGGCGCTCTTGCCGGACACAAAGTCCTTGGCCACCACCTCGATTTTGTAAATGCCTTCGACCCCGGTGGGCACCCACACAAACGATGGCGCCGTCCACGTGCCACCGCTCAACGTGCCCACGTTAAAGTCCTTAACCATCGTCGCCGCTCCGCCGGGGGGAGTGACGTTGAACTGAAAAGTCAGCGGCCCGGTATTGCTGTCCGTGGCGGTGGCCGTCCAGGCGATCGTCTTTCCGATCGGTTGGGGAGAAGCATGCGACGGCGTCAGCGACACAATGGTGACGCCGGCAAAAATCCGCGCAGACAATATGATCGGCAGTCCGGTGAGGACAAGGCTGGTCCTCGGTTTTCGCATGCTCATAGCTTTTCGAAGTAGTATAGCAATCCGGCCGGCCCGGAAGCCCAAGTCACGGTACGGGTACTGGACTATCGCGCCGCCAACTTGTCAACCCAGACCAGCTCGCACGCGCCGGGGCCTTCGTCGGTGCGGCTCAAAGAACTGCGCCAGCTCCAGCCGCCGGCCCCTTCCGCTAGCACCAGGTAGCCGCGCAAGTCGATCAGGTTACCGGGGCGGATGGACTTCAAGCGGGAGTCGATGTCATCCTTGGCGGGAATCGTATGAAGATTAGCGACGTGGGCGGTAATATCCTCATGCGGCGCCGGCCAGTGGCCGGACTTCGGCCGCCAATACACCATCCGAAAGCCGCGGTAAATATCCAGTTGATCGAGGATGGCCTGGTCGGACATCAGCCGCCAACCCACCGTGAGGTCCACGGGCGAGAGTTGCGTTTCGCGCCCCAGCCAATAGCGTTCCGTCATGAGCACGCGAGCTTGCAGGTGGAAATCGGCGAGCGGCGTGATGCGGTAATCCTTGTAGCGCCACGGTTCCGGCCTGGCAACCGGATTTTGTTCGGGCTCATCCGCCACCAGCACGCCCGGCGGCCTCTTGATTTCGTTCGGAAACCAATCGAAGGCAAATGCCAACACCAGCAGGAGAACCAAGCCGGAATAGATCCGTACCATGTTACTTCGCCGCGGCGGCCTCCATTTGTCGTGCCAGCGCATCCAGCTTTTCGTTGAATTCGCCCAGGACCGCCTGTTCGGTGTCGAGTGAATTGGATAGTTCGCTTTCACGGGCCCGCAGTTGCTGATCCGGACCGTTGCCCGCGATCATTTTCAAGCCCGCCCGCATATCTTCGAGCTGCGACCGGCGGGCGGCATCGGATTCGTTCGAAATGTCCTGCTCGATCTTGGCCAGCCGGTCGTTGGCATTCGCCTGCCGCGCCGTCTCCGCGGCGATCTGCTTGCGGACTTCGTCCAGTTGCGCTTGAATCCGTGAGATCTTCTGTTCCTGAAACTGCGCGCGCTGCAGCAGCAATTGCATCCGGGGCCCCAGCGATAGCGTTTTCTCCACCGTGTGCCGCAACTGCCGGACTTCCGACAGCAGCGCCTCCATAGTGGCGGCGTCCGAGTTCGGCGTTTGCGCGGGAGCGCAGGCCGCCATCAGCGCGGCGGCCACCGGCGCGCGTAGAAAGTTCGTGCCAATCCTGAAAACCTTGTTCATTGTGGTCTGTCCCTATCGTCAGTATAGAAGGATGGTCGCGCGGCCGGAAGAAACCTCCCAGCGTCGCCAACCCGCTTGCAAACGAGGTTCATCATGCCGCACACCGATTTCCCCCGCACCGTCGCGCAAGACCTGACTTTCGCGGTCCGCACGCTACGGAAGAACCCCGGATTCACGGCTGCCGTCGTGGTATCCGTGGCGCTCGCTATTGCCGCGAACGCGACCGTCTTCGGCATCGTCAACGGCTTGTTGCTCGGCGCCCTGCCGGTGCGCCAGCCCTCCCGCCTGGTCAGCCTGAACCAGGGCAAGACCTTCTCTTACCCGGATTACATCGATTATCGCGACCAGACTTCCCAAGTCTTCGAGGGGATCACAGCGCACTTCCCCTTCATTCCGGCGAATTTGAGCGGAGCCGGCGAACCGGAACGTATCTGGGGCCAGGTGGCCGCCGGCAACTATTTTTCGGTCATCGGCATCAAGCCCGCGCTCGGGCGAGGATTCACGCCCGAAGAAGACCGCGCGGTGGGACGCGACCCGGTGGTGGTACTGAGCGACGGATTGTGGCGGCGGCGGTTAGGCGCCACACCCGGCGTCATCGGCCGGCAAATCGCCCTCAACGGCCGAAGCTATACGATTATCGGCGTCATGCCGCGCGGATTTCACGGCACGGACCGCGCCATTCTGGCGGATTTCTGGACGCCAATTGCCATGCTTTCCGGGATCATGCCGGATCTGCTCAACGATAGCGCTGGGGCGAAGCGCGGCAATCACTGGCTGATGCTCGATGCGCGGCTCAGACCCGGAGTTAGCCGGAAGCAGGCGGCCGCCGCGTTAAATGTGATTCAGAGGCGGCTCGACGATACATACCGCAAGAGCGAAAAGCCCCGCGAACCCATCCGCCTGGCAGATTCCGGCGCGTTGTTCGGCGACGTCAACGGCTTCGCGGTCGGCTTCATGGCCATGCTGGCCGTATTGGTCGCCATGGTGTTGCTGATTGCCTGTGCCAACGTCGCCAACCTGACGCTCGCGCGAGCCATAGCGCGGCAGCGCGAGATCGGCATCCGTTTGGCGTTGGGCGCGCGCCGGCCGCGGCTGGTCCGGCAGTTGCTCACTGAAAGCATCCTGCTTTCCCTCATCGGAGCGGCAGGCGGCTTCGCTTTGGCCTCCGCGGCCACCCTATCCATCTCCCGTTTCGATTTGCCGCTGCCTTTACCTATCCGGTTCGATTTCGCGCCGGATGCGCGCGTGTTCGCGTTTACGGCGGCGCTGGCGGTGATTACCGGCGTCATTTTCGGCCTGGCTCCGGCCCTGCGCGCGACGCGCCCCGATCTGGTAGTGACTTTGAAGGAACAGACCACCGCGTTCGGCAGCTTCCGCCGGCTGGGTATGCGGAATCTGCTGGTGATCGTGCAGGTGGCTCTCTCGCTGGTGTTGCTGGCCGGTGCGGGATTGTTCCTGCGCAGCCTGCAAAGGGCTTCCTCAATCGACATTGGAATGCGCCCGGACCACGTGCTGCTGATGGCCGCCAATCCCAAGCTGAGCCAGTATTCGCCCGCGAGGACCCGGCAGTATCTGGTCCAGCTTCGCGCGCGTGTGTCGGCTCTTCCGGGTGTCCGGTCGGTCAGCTATCTGGACAGCATCCCACTCAGCATGGGCGGCAGCGCCTCCGACTTCCAGGCTGAGGGAGTCGTAGATGCCAAGCCGGCAAACACCGACGTTTACTTTGCCGGGACCCGGTTCTTTGAGACCGTCGGGATCCCGTTGCTGCGCGGGCGCGATTTCGGCAAACCGGGCGACGCGGCGTCCGTCATCCTGAACGAGCACGCCGCCGGGCGCCTGTTTCCAGGCGCCGACCCGCTTGGCCGCCGCGTGGCCAGCGACGGCAAGACCTACGAGGTGATCGGCATCACCCGAAACTTCAAGTCCCGCACGCTGGGCGAGGAGTCGTCCAGTGCCGCGTTCTTCGATCTGGAGGCCCGGCCCCAGGATGTCGTCAGTTTCTTCGGCATTTCGCTCGTAGTGAAGACCACCGGCGATCCGCATGCCATGATTCGGCCCGTCCGCCAGGAAATCGCGGCGCTCGACCCGAACCTGGCCGTTTCGAACATTGAAACCATGTCCGAGCAAGTGGATAAGGCCTTGCTGATGCCGCGGCTAAGCGCCGTCTTACTGGGCGTATTCGGGGCCGTCGGGCTTACGCTGGCGACGGTTGGGCTGTATGCCGTGATGAGTTACTCCGTCAGGCGGCGGACGCGCGAAATCGGCATCCGCATGGCCCTGGGCGCGGGAGCGGGCGGCGTGCTGCGGCTGGTCGCCGTGCAAGGTCTCGCGGTGGCCGGTATCGGTGTGGCGATCGGCTTGGCGTTGGCCCTCGCGGTGAGCCGGTTTGCCGCGAGTCTGCTGTACGGCGTTGGCGCCACCGATATGGCGACGTTCATCGTAGTGCCGGCTTTGCTGCTCGCGGTGGCTGCGCTGGCGGTGCTGCTACCCGCGCGCCGCGCCGCGCGGACGGACCCGCTTGCCGCCCTGCGCTATGAGTAAGTCCGGCGCAGGCGTACCTTACTCATCGGCGACGCAGCGAAAGCCCAGCGTTCCGGCACGATCTTTGGAGGGCGCCATCAGCAGATACTTTCCGTGCTCATTGAGCTTGTAGGCTTGCGGGAAGTACCACATCGATCCCTGCGGCTGGTAGTAACTGCCGCCGCGCACAATGGCCGCGCGGGTGTGTTCATCCACATACTCATCGGTCCACTGCCAGACGTTGCCCGTCATGTCCATCGCGCCGAACGGACTGGCGCCCGCCGGATGCGCGTTCACATCCGCCGGGCCCGGCAGATCGCGTCCCTTGTGCGGCGGGGGCACGGCCCGTTCGTCCCAGGTATTGCCCCATGGATAGAGCCGTCCATCGCTGCCTTGGGCCGCGTATTGCCACTCCCACTCGCGCGGCAGCCGCTTGCCGGCCCAGGCGGCATAAGCCCGCGCATCTTCAAGCGATACCCAGGTGACCGGCTTATTCGCCCAGCCCTCGGGATAGCTTCCGTTACGCCAGTCTTTCAGGAAGTTATGGCTATCTTTGGGGCGATATTGGCTCGCATCTAGAAATTTCTTGAAATCCGCGTTGGTCACAGGATAGCGGTCGATATAGAACGGACGCATCGCGATCAGGCGCTGGTGTCCACGGCGTGGCGCGTCTTCCCAGGGATACTGCACGTCCAGGCCGATCCAGTTCGATCCCTCGATTTCAATGCCGGTCACCTGGAAATCGAAATCGCCGCCGGGCACCTGCACCATTCCGGGTGGGCTGGCCGCGGACGGCTTGGTGGGCGGGGTCTCAACGATGCGCTGCGGCAGGAAGTTCCATTCGTGCGAAAGGCTCGCCAGGGGCACCCGCGCCCACTGCCGCGTCTGCGCCAGCATGGCGTCCAGGTTCTGCGGAGCGTGGCCCGCCACGGCCGCCAGAATCGCGCCGAACCCATTGGCTTCGATCGGAAAGTTTAGGGCGGCGGCGCCACCCGCGATGCGCGGCTGGATCTCGACGCCATTCCATAAGTCGTAGTAGCGCGCGCCTTCCTGGTGCGGCACCCGCATCTGCTCACCCTGAACGCCGTATTCGTTACGGTTTACCACCGTCCACAGAGTGCGGCCGTCCCCCGGAAAGCGCGTCGCGAACACACCGTATTGCAGTGCGGGCGCGTAAGGCTCCCACCCGGGTGCCACGAGTAAGTCCGCGTTTTGGCGTTCGACATAGGCCACCCGCCGCAGCGCTTCCGCATCCCGCGGCGAGATCGGGTTCCAGATGCCCCAGATATTCTCCCAGCTCTCGTAGCCCACGCCGTTGAAGAAAGCGGCCTGCAGATTGTCGGTTTTGTCGCGCGCCCAGCGGTCGCAGACGTTGATCATGTGGCGCGGCTCCAGCCACTTCAGCTTGGCGACCATCGGTGCGAACGGATATTTCCAGTATCCCCAGCTCTGGTTGTTCCACATCAATTGTTCGTCCGCGCGCGGCGAACCTTCCGGCTCGAAGGCCACCGCATGACCGCTCCGGTCGGAAGCCGTCCGGTACGCCCGCGGCATGCCGTCGAAAGTGTCGCCATTTACGCCATCCGCGCCGATGTCCGCCATCAATTGGGCGGTCGCGTTCCAATAGGGCTGGCCGGCATCGCGCGTGCCGGTGTCCCACGGCATGCTGGGAAAGAAGACCCGTACGCCGCGCCGGTGGAAATCTTCGACCATTTGGCGCAAAGCGGGCACGCCGCCCGGCAGATCGCGCGCCAGATCCCACTGGTTGCGGTTGTCGATGCCGATATTCGGGTAGACCGGCCAAATGAGTACGCTGTCCACGCCGCCGTAGCGCTTTTGGAGATCGTCAAGGTACCGGTCGACGGTATACTTGCCGGCCGCCGGATCGTAGAAATACCGCTCTTCGGCCATCATCTGCGGCTGGATGAAATTGCGCTGCGTCCACAGCAGTTCCGGGCGCCGGTATTCGGCATCGTCGTAGCCCATGCGGATCAGCCGTTCGCGGCGCCATTGGCGCAGGTCGCGAAGCCATGCGTCATGCTCTCCGCTTCCGGCCATCTGCCACTCGCTCAGTTCCGCCACCCAATCGGGTGTGGCGTGTTTGCCGGGACCCGGCAGTTGACTCCCATCCGGAGGGTATTGCGTATCCTGGGCCGCCCCAACCAGCGCCACGGCGAAGACGATGACGATGACTCGCTTCATCACTGTAGAACATATCACGGGGGACGCCTGTCGATTAACATTTCCTAATGCCGAGCGACCCGGTAAAGTTTTCCTTAACTGGAAGAAAATGGACGAAACAGTACCATTCACGGAGCGTAAGTCCTTGACCTTCAGTGCGTGAGAGATCGGCGCGCAAATTGCAACGTGTGGCCGCGGGAGTTAACTATGACACGGCTTACTTTCAGCGCAAGTATTCTGGCGGCGACGCTGCTCACCGGTGGTTGCGCCACCAAGAAATATGTACAGAACACTACCACGCCTATCCAGGCCAAAGTGGACCAGGTCGGCGACCAGACTAATAAGCAGGGTCAGCAGATTACGCAGACCCAGACCGACCTGAAGGGGGTCGACGACCGCGCCCAGAGCGGCATCAGCGCAGCGAAGGAATCGGCCATGACGGCCCAGAACAGCGCGCAGGGCGCAATGGATAAAGCGAACAGCGCCTCGGATATGGCCAACAAGGATTCCGAGGAGATCAAGAGTTTGCGCCAGGTGGTCGGCAATCTGGATGACTACAAACAAGTCGCCGATGTGACCATCCCGTTCGCATTTAACAAGTACAGCCTCACCGCGAAAGACCGCGACGATTTGGACAACATGGTGGCCGGCGCTTCCAAGAACAAGCGCTACTTCATCGCCGTCGAAGGCTTCACCGACCGCACCGGTTCCCGCCAGTATAACGAGGCGCTCAGCCGCAAGCGTGCCGACGCCGTAACCGAATACCTCGTGGCGAAGCACGATATCCCCATTTACCGGATCCACATGATCGGCTTAGGCGAAGAGAAGCCCGTGGACGACGCTCACACCCGCGCCGCCCGCGCCAAGAACCGCCGCGTGGAAATCAAGATTTTCAGCGCCGACGAGAGTTACTCCCTCTCGCAGGCGCAGCCGCAGTCCGCGCCCCAACAGGCGCAGACTCAGCCGCAGTCTCAACAACCGCAGCAATAGCATCGCCGGCCGCGCAATGCCGTCGTTCAGCGTCGGGTGGGTTCCACATGGAACCCGCCCTTTTTTTATGCGGATACGGTCTTGGGCGCAGTCGCCGGCCGCAAAGCGCGCCACCAGATGTAAAGACCCAGGAAGCCTGTAGTCACTTCCAGTAAAGATCCAGCCAGAAACAGGCTGCGGGAAAAGTGGCGCAATTGTTCCCCCATGATCGCCCCGGTCAACTGTAAGCCCAATCCTCCACTCAGTTGCATCAGCCGGCGATTGGGGCGGCGCGCGGTGAGCAGCAGCGACCAGAGCACGAGGTCCAGAATCACCGCGCAGATATTAAGGTCGCGGCTGACCAGGGTCATTTGCCGATTCAGGTTGGAACTGTGGTGGGCGGCTACCGAGACGATCAGGATCAGGGCGGCTGCCAGAACGAGCCAATGCCGCTCAATGACTTTTTGCCGGGAATGCCGGGAGGCTTCGTCGATGAACGCGATGACCAGGCAGAACACCAGCACGTCCAGGATGATCTCGTCGGCCCAGTAGTAATACTTATAGTCGTTGTGCAGCCATGCGGGCGCAACGTTCACCGCGAGTTCCACCAGCGTGGACACCAGTAGCACCAGCGTGTAGGCGAAAACGAAGGGGTACTCCCGGTAACTTCCGCGCCACAGAGCGGAGATTACCAGCAGATTGAGCCACAAGCCTACGGCGTAGGCTGCATACTGAAGGGCCTGTTGCATTCCCCTCCGGGGGCGGCCCTTTCATTCGTCCGGGACGGATCGAATTCGCTTTTCAAATCCTGCCATCCCAAGGATCGGGAGGGAAGCTGGGGCCATGGGCTACTTTACCATCCCACGGATCGGGCGGGAAACTGGGGCCGTGCGCGACCTTGCCATCCCAAGGATCGGGAGGGAAGCTGGGGCCATGGGCTACTTTACCATCCCACGGATCGGGCGGGAAACTGGGGCCGTGCGCGATCTTGCCATCCCACGGATCGGGCGGAAAACTGGGGCCGTGCGCGATCTTGCCGTCCCACGGATCAGGCGGGAAACTGGGGCCGTGGGAAACTTGCGGTCCGGTCACAGCGGCTAGTCCGTAGGCCGCCATCCATACCAGGACTGTAGCGCATATTACCATGCGAACTATCCGGCTCGTCGAAAATACGCTCATGTACGCTCCTTTGTAGTGAAATCCAGCAGGTGCTAGGCCGCGCCGACCTCGGTCGGATGCTGTACACAGTTGGCCCAAATGCAGTAGTGGCACGTTCTGGCTTTTCTTTTCACCAGAAGTGTAGCTCAAATCTGAGGCGGTTCCGCGCGGAATCCCAAATAAGTGTATGGATGGATACGAAGGAATTACAAAAGGTGCCTGGGGAATAATAACCGAAGGTATGGGCTAGTCGCCAGGAGTGTACTGTCTTTGCTCCCGCATGGTTCTCTCGGCGTAGGGGCCATCCGCCCGAAAAGGCTTCTGTCCGGGCAACTGCAACCGCATATCGGCAGTCACTTCGTCTACCATGGCGGCGGTTAAGGTCTTGGTCTCCATGGCGAATGCAGTGAGTAGCAGGTTATCACACATGGCATTGATCACTCGGGGGATTCCCTGGGTGCGGTAATGGACCTCACGCAAAATGTCGGGCGGGAAAACGGTTTGCTCCTTCAACCCAGCCCGTTTGAGGCGGGACTGGATGTACTCTGTTGTCTCCTCAAGTTGAAACGGCTGCAGCACGCAGCGGAGAGCGATGCGCTGCTTGAGCTGCCGGAAATCGGGAGCTTCCAGCTTGCGGTCCAGTTCGGGTTGCCCCGCGAGTAGAATCTGAAGCATCTTCCCGCGGCGGTTTTCAAGGTTACCGAGCAATCGGATCTCTTCTAAGACATCCCAATCGAGGTTGTGCGCCTCATCCACAATCAGTACGGTCGTGCGTCCCAGGTTGGCTCGCTCGATGATCATCTCATTCAGCGCGAACAGGACCTCGGTCTTTGAAGTGCGCGTGCATCGCAGCCCGAAATCGTAAGCGATCATCTCAAAGAACTGCTGCACGTTCAGCCGCGAGTTGAATAGGGAAGCGTAAGTGATCTGCTGCGAGCTCAGAAAGTCCCGCAGGCATTCGAGCATGGTGGTCTTGCCGGTTCCCACTTCGCCGGTGAGCACCACGAAACCCTTGCGGCTCTGCACGCCGTAGATCAGATTTGCGAGCGCTTCTTCATGTTGCGAGCTCCGGAAAAGGAACGACGGATCCGGGCTCATGTTGAAGGGATTCTCGGCGAAACCGAAGAAGGCTTTGTACATTTAGGCTGTGCTCACAATCGCCGGATGGGCTTCTGTTGTATCTTAGCATGCGCCCCGCCGCCTTCACGTGATGAAGCGCCCGGACCGCGCAGGTTCTAAGGTTTGACGGATTTCGTGGGGCTGATCAGGATGTGCGCGTTGCGGCCTTCCATCCTGGGAACGCTCTCGGCTGTGCCGTAAGCTGTCAGGTCCGCGGCGAAGCGCGCCAGCAGCTTGCGGCCCAGGTCCGCGTGCGCGATTTCCCGCCCGCGAAACTGCACCACGGCTTTGACCCGGTTCCCCTCTTGCAGAAACCGGATGGCGTGGTTCTTTTTGAAATCGTAATCGTGATCGTCGGTATTGGGCCGGAACTTCAGTTCCTTCACCTGTACGACGTGTTGTTTCTTCTTGGCATCGTGCTGCTTCTTCTTCAGCTCGTATTGATAGTGGCCGTAGTCTACCGCTTTGGCGACTGGTGGTACCGCCGTTGGCGACACGATCACCAGGTCGAGGCCCAGTTCCTGGGCCCTCCGCAGAGCGGCCGATGTCGGCATGATCTCGGCGGTGCCATCCGGGAAGACCGCCCGCACTTCACGGGCACGGATCGACTCGTTCACGTTTTCTCTACGGGCTGGCCTGCGAGGGGGTAAATTTCTGCCTGGAGCCATGTATGCTATTGAGCGCTTGCTTTAGGATTTGCCGGACACGCGATGCGGGACATAAAACAACCGCGCGCGCCGGAGGGCCGGATGGAATCGTGGATGAAGGTTAATACCAATCGAAATTCGCTGTCTTAGATAGTGTACTTCCAAAGGCGACTGGTTGTCCAGTTTTTTAAATTCGCTACCCACCCGGCCGCCGGAATCGCCGCCACACTGTTTCCAAAATGAACCGAAGCTTGCAGGGTTTCGTATTCATCCAAATAAGACCGTGCCCACCTCCGCTGGGGAACAATACGGAACCAGTACGGTATCGCCAGAGGCTGTCCGCGCAGAGTTGGCCAGGATTCTGGCAAGCCGCGCCTTTGCGGGCGCGGAGAGGCCAGGGCGATTCTTGCGGTTTATTGTCGAGCAAGCCCTGGCCGGAAATCCACTGAAGGAGACGCTGCTCGGCGTGGAGGTTTTCGGGCGCAGCCCGTCGTACGATCCGCGCCTGGATGGGGTCGTGCGGGTGGAAGCCGTCAAATTGCGCGCCCGCCTGAAAGAGTATTACGAGGCCGGCGGTGCGGCCGACCCGCTGCGGATCGTCCTGCCGAAGGGCGGATATATTCCTTGTTTCGAAGTCTTGCCGGCATCGCCGGTCGAGATCGCCACGGCCCCGCCGCGAACCCAGGCCCCCTGGAACGTTTGGCGGGTGATCGTTCTCATCCTCGCGTTTGCCCTGCTGATCGCCGGTTATTTTGTGGCCCGCCGGGTCCGTCCGCGGCCTGCTCCGCCGGATTCATCCTCGATCGCCGTGCTGCCCTTCGTGAACCTCAGTTCCGACAAGGAAAACGAGTACTTCAGCGACGGCCTGACCGACGATCTGATCGACGCCCTCACCAACGTCCGTGGATTGCGCGTGGTCGCCCGCAGCTCCGTTTTCCAGTTTAAGGGGAAGAATCCCGACATCCGCGCCGTGGGCCGGCAACTCAACGTGGCCGCCGTGCTGGAAGGCAGCGTGCAGCGATCCGGCGATCGTTTGCGCATCACGGCCCAACTGAGCAGCGTGGCCGATGGCTACCACGTCTGGTCGCAAACCTTCGATCGGCGCCTCGCCGATGTCTTCGCCGTGCAGGATGAGATTTCGAGAGCCATCGTCGGGGCGTTGGAGATTCGCGTGGCAGGCGATCCGGGCCGCCGGCTGGTGCAATCGTCCACCGGGGACCTGGAGGCCTATAATCTGTATCTCCAGGGACGCTTCCACCTGAATCAGTGGCGGCCGGAAAGCGCCCGCAAGGGCATCGGATATTTCGCGCAAGCCATCGCCAAAGATCCAGGCTACGCGCCGGCGTACGCCGGGATGGCGGACTGTTACACATGGCTGGGCGTATTTGGCTGGTCCCCGCCACGGCAGGCCATGCCGCAGGCGCGCCAGGCTGCCAACCGCGCGTTACAACTCGATGAAACGCTGGCCGCCGCGCACGTCTCGCTCGGGTATGTGAAAGCCCTGTACGACTGGGATTGGCCGGGCGCCGGGCGGGAGTTCAAGCGCGCGCTGGCGCTCAGCCCCGGCGACGCGGACGTTCACTTCGCCTACAGCGTGACCTACCTCACGCCGCTGGGGCGGCTGGACGATGCGCTGGCCGGGATTCAGCGCGCCCTGGCTCTCGATCCGCTTTCGCCTTACAAAATCACGGGCGCCGGCATGATCTACACCGACCGGCGCGAATACGATCTGGCCGCGGAGCAGTACCGGAAAGCCATCGATCTGGATCCCTCTTTCCGTCAGGCCTACGATGAAATGCTGGCGGTTGAGACGTTGCGAGGCAGACCCCAGTCGGTGGATGCCGTCATGCGGTCCATGCAGGCCGCCTTCACGAATGTGGACGATACCACGGTCCGTGCCCGGTTGGCCGCCCGCCAGGGCCGGCAGGCGGAAGCGCGTGCATTGGTGGAGCAACTGATCCAGGAATGCGTGCGCACCGGGCGGCCCGGAAAATCCTGCCACGTCGCCCAGATTTATGCCGGCATCGGCGAAAAGGATCTGGCCTTTCAATGGCTGGACACGGCGTACCAGGAGCGCAATCCGCTGCTCGCCTATGCCAAAACGATGCCGTACTACGACAACCTGCGTTCCGATCCCCGTTTCCAGGTGTTGCTCCATCGCCTCGGCCTGGACTGACGACCTACCGGAACGCGGCCTTAGCCAGAATCGATCGCGAGCGCGCCTCGGCGAGGGTGGCCTCGTGCTTGTGGCAGGTTTTGCGCAGCACGGCCGCATAGCCGGCCAGCGTCTCCGCCACGCGTGGATCGTCCATCCCAAAAGCGTCCTGCCGGATTTGCAAGGCGCGCGCATAGTGCTCTGCCGCCCCCTGGTAATGGCCTTGTGCGCTTTCCATCTCGGCCAGGTCGGCGAGGGTGACGGCGACAAATGGGTGGTTCGGTCCCAGTGCCTCCTCACGGATCTCGAGCGCGCGGCGATAGAGCGGCTCGGCCTCGCCGTATTGTCCCTGTAAGTGGTAGATCGCCGCCAGATCCTGCAGCGCCGTGGCCATCAGCGGGTGGCTGCTCCCCAGACTGGCTTCCACCACGGCCGCCGAGCGGCGCGAAAGGGCCTCCGCTTCCGAATAGCGGCCGGCTTCGCAGTAGAGTTCGGCGAGTCCGTTCAATGCCGCCGTCACATCCGGACTTTGGGCGCCGGATGTCTTTTCCACAATGGCCAGAGCCTGCCGGTATTGGGCCTCCGCGCGGTAGAAGTATCCTTCCGTACGGTTCGCCCGCGCATGGTTGATCAGGACGATAGCTTCTTTCGCCTGAGTATCCGGCGGCTCGCCCCCCCACAGGTTAAATGACATACCCGCCAACAGCCACCCCAAACTTCTTACGCGCATTTTCCCTCCTGATTGAGGGTGCGCCGCCAAGTACGCTCTTCACAAGTATTTAGGGGTACGGTAACGGTTTCGGCAACCGTTAGCTCCACCAGGTTTTCACGGCAACCATTCGACGGGTCATGGAATGTCGCCGGGAAGTCTCCGGCGCGCTCGTCAAATGCCGTTCGTATCCAACTTGGGGAGCCACCGTCCAAGTGATTGATTCCATTGGCGGCGAGGTCGGTTCTTTCGGCTGCGTTTGGAATCAGGTTCGGGTCCTGCCTGGGTTCATCTCCATTGGGCAGGTCAGCCGTCCGCCCACTAGTCTTTCGCGAGGTGCTTATGCCATTCTCGCTTCCCAACGCGGCAACTTGACGAAAAACGCCCTAACGACCGAACTGCCCAGTCCATAGAATCGGTGCCGGTCGTCGTTCTGTTAGGATCGAAGTACTTGGCGGACAGCTT
>JBEKIM010000028.1:0-28296 GCA_050011755.1 Bryobacteraceae bacterium
TGCCACATGGGTCTATAGATCTGGAGCGGCGGCGCGGCTTCCAGGCTGGTGTGGCGCACATCGCCGGCCACGCCGACGAGGGTCCACCATGTATCGCCGAAGCGGCACCGCTTTCCGGCCGGATCCTGCCCGGGGAAAAACCTGCGGGCAAAGCTGCGATTCACAATGGCCACCGGAGGACTGCCGGCGACATCGCCATCGGTGAACACCCTGCCGCTCAGTAACGGGATACGCATGACCGCAAAGTAGCGCGGCGTGATGGAGCGGTCTTCAAATAATGTCTTTTCATCGAAGGGCCGGCCTTCCACCTGCAGCCCGGTGCCGACCGATTCGCCGCCCGCGAGAGGCAAGTAGTTGATGGCCGCGGCCGCTTCCACTCCGGGCAAGGCGTTGGCGCGGCCGATCAAGTCGCGAAAGAAGGCATTATGCCGTTCGGGTTGGTTGTACCGGGCGTCGAGTTGAATGCTCATCGTCAGCGTAGAGGACGGGGCAAAACCTTTGTCCACGGATTGCAAGCGGAGAAAGCTACGAATCAGCAACCCCGATCCGGCCAGCAGGATGAAGGTGAGCGCCACTTCTGCGACCATGCATGCGCGATGCAGCCGGCCGGCGGCGCCTTTCACGGTGCGATTGCCCGAGCTCTTCAGCACCTCGTTCAGATCGCATCGCGACGCGGACAGCGCAGGGAACACCCCGCATAAGCCGGCCGCCGCCACGGATACCAAGACGCTGAACAGCAGGACTCGCCAGTCGATCGAAGTTTCGTCGAGCCGCGGGATTCCGGCCGGATTCAGGTGCGTCAGAATCCGGATGGCAACCGAAGCCGCCAGCACGCCCAGAATCCCTCCGGCCGCGGAAAGGCACAGCGATTCGGCCAGCAGTTGATGGATCAGGCGCAGCCGGGAAGCGCCCAGGGCGGTACGCAGGCCGATTTCGAGAGTTCTGCCATTCGCCCGCGCCAGGACCAGGCTGGCCACATTGCTGCAGGCGATCAGCAAGACCAGCACTACGGCCCCCAGAAAAATCAGCAGGGCGCGGCGCGACGATCCGGCGATGGAGACGTCGAACGGCCGCACGACGGCCTCCGCGCCCCGAAACGGCGGCAAGCGGAGCGGGTCGAGGCCGGCCACGATCGCGCTCATTTCGGCTTGCGCCTGGCGCAGCGAGACGCCGGGCCGGATGCGTCCGATGGCGTTGCCGGAGCCTTCTTCCCAGGACGACTTCTGTTTTGCCGTCATAGCCCAAGGCACCCAAACATCGGTAGCTTTGCCGACTGTATCCAGGCTCTCCGTTCCGTGGGGAAAGGCAAAACCGGCGGGCATCACGCCCACGACGCGGTAGGGCCGGGCGTCGAGCAGCAGTTCCTTGCCGAGTACATCCTGAGCGAAACCGAAGCGTGTCTGCCACAGCCTGTGGCTGATTACGGCAACCTGCCCTTTTCCGGGCTGGTCGTCATCGGCGCCCACGGTGCGGCCTAGTTCCGGCGCGATCCCGAGAAGCTGAAAGAACTCTCCCGTAACGCGAGAGCCGTCGATGCGTACGGCGCTGCCATTCGCGGAAAGATTCATCCTGTCGTTGGTAAATAACGCCAGGCGCGCAAATGCGCGGCTTTGCTGTTGCCAGGCATAGAAGTCCGCGTTGAAGGGGCCAAAAGCTTCGAGCGGCACGCCCGGGAAGTGCGGATTGGGC
The DNA here is from genome assembly GCA_050011755.1 of Bryobacteraceae bacterium. Classification (GTDB taxonomy): domain Bacteria; phylum Acidobacteriota; class Terriglobia; order Bryobacterales; family Bryobacteraceae; genus Bog-159. The sequence continues at coordinate 1,690 of JBEKIM010000028.1, forward strand.
TGCCACAAAAAGACCAGTTGTTCGGGATCGCGGTAAGGAAGCGAGCGCAAGAGGACCGCGTTTACCAAGGTGAAGACGGCCGTAGCAGCGCCGATGCCCAAGCCCAGCGTCAGAACGGCCAGCGCCGAGAAGCCGGGATTTCTGCGCAGCATGCGCAGACCGTATTCCAGGTCGCGCAGGCACGCTGCGAGCAGGTCCGCCTGCAACCAGGATCGAAAGCGGATAAGGAACGCCATATCCCTCCTTGCATGTTTTTCCAGAGTAGCGCAAAGAGCGGGACTTGAATAACCAGATGTGGGGCGGCCAATCCTGGCCGCAGCCGCCTTTTCAGGCGGCTAGCCGGCTGAAAGCCGGCTGCGGGCAGGATTGCCCGCCCTCCAGGACTACCGTGCCACGGCCCGGGCCACAGGATGTATCCTAAATAGAAGGAGCGGCAAGCAGTAAGCCCCCGTCCATTATGACCACCACCGTAACCCCCGTGCGCGACATCGAAATGACCAGACTCCCCAATGGGGTGCGGGTGATCACGGAGGCGATGCCGCACGTGCGCTCCATCTCCGTAGGCATCTGGATCGGCACCGGCTCACGCCGCGAAAACTCCGAGCAGAACGGCCTCTCGCACTTCATTGAGCATATGCTCTTCAAAGGCACCACCAGCCGCTCCGCGGAGGATATCGCGCGATCGGTGGATTCGGTGGGCGGCAACCTGGACGCTTTCACGGCCAAGGAACTGGTCTGTTTCAACACAAAAGTGCTCGACCAGCATCTCCCGCTAGCCTTCGACGTGCTTTCCGACCTGGTGCTGCATCCGCTGTTCCGTGACGAGGACATCGACAAGGAAAAGGGCGTCATTCTGGAAGAAATCAAGATGGAGGAAGACAGCCCGGACTACCTGGTCCACGAAATCTTCTCCTCGAACTTCTGGAAAGATCATCCGCTGGGTAAACCGATCCTGGGCACGCGGGAGACGGTGAAGCGGTTCAACAGCCAGACCATCGGCGATTATTACCGGGCCGTGTATGCGCCGGCCAACCTGCTGATCACGGCGGCCGGGAACCTGACGCACGAAGCGCTGGTCAAGCTGGTAAGCCAGCATTTCGCATCGCTGCCGCCCAACGGATTGGCGCCCGCGGACCAGGCTCCCGCCACGCACGCGCGCATCGCCCTGCGCAACAAGAAATCTCTGGAACAAGTACACCTTTGCCTGGGTGTGCCTTCGTACCCGCTGCCGCACGAGGAGCGTTTTGCCTGTTATGTGCTGAATACGCTGCTGGGCGGCGGCATGAGCTCGCGTCTTTTTCAGAATATCCGCGAGCGGCAGGGCCTGGCTTATGCGGTCTTTTCGGAGCTAAGCCCTTACCGTGACACGGGGTGCCTGTCGATCTACGCCGGCACCTCCATCGAATCGGCGGGCAAAGTGGTGGAGTCCATCGTCAAGGAATTCCGGGAGCTCAAGGAAGACGGCGTCAGCGACGAAGAATTGCGCCGCGCCAAGGACCACTTGAAGGGTTCCCTGATGCTGAGTTTGGAATCGACTTCCAGCCGCATGTCGAACCTGGCGCGCCAGGAGATGTATTTCGGCAGATTCTTTACCCTGGACGAACTGGTGGAAAGCATCGAACAGGTGAGCGCCGCCGACGTGCAGCGCATCGCGCAGGCGTTCTTCGATCCAAAACAGATTGCCCTCACCATTCTGGGCAATCTGGATGGTTTCAAGATCGGCCGCGAAGACCTGGTGTGCTGAGCCATGAAATTTCTGGTGCTGGCTGTGGTGGCCGCGGCCCTGGTTTTTGGCGCGCGGTGCCTGAGCATCCGGAAGGATCTGGTCTCGGAGCGCCACGCGATCGACGCCGACTGGGCGCAGGTGGACGCCGCCCTGGAGCATCGCGCCGGCATCGTGCCGGAATTGACGAGTTTAGTGCAGGCGGAGGCGCCCGCGGAAGCCGCCACCATCCTGGGGGTGAACGATGCACGCAATGTGCTGGTGGCCGCACATACCCAGCAGGAAAAGATTCAGGCCAACGCACAACTGGACGAATCCCTGGCGCGCCTGATGCTGCTGGTGGAAAACTATCGCAAGCTGGAGGGCAGCCGGCGATACGGCGATCTGCTGGAAGCGCTGAAGAGCGCCGAATACCAGATCGCGGTGGCCCGCCGTAAATACAACGAAGCCGTGGAACATTACAACGCGCGCCTGGATTTGTTTCCGAACAACGTCGTGTCTTCGTTGACGCGCCTGGGCAAGATCGACGCTTATTTCCAAACGCCGGCAATCTGATTTCGACACCGTCATGATGGATATTCCCTTTTTTCCCAACTACATCGAGGGGCAGTGGACCGATAGCGGCTCGCATTTTGAAAACCGGAACCCGGCCCGGGCGGACCAGGTTATAGGTCTGTTCGTGAAGGGCACGGCCGGCGATATCGCGGCCGCCGCCGCGGCCGCCGCGCGCGCATTGCCCGCCTGGGCCAATCTGAACGCTCCGGCGCGCGGCGCGATCCTTTATAAAGCCGCGGAACTCCTGGAAGCGCGGTTACAGGCGGTCGCGGAAGATATGACCCGCGAAGAGGGCAAGACCGTGGGCGAGGCCAAGGGCGAAGTCCGCCGCGCCATCAACATCTTCCGGTATTTCGGCGGCGAGGGATCGCGCCTGGAAGGTCTGCTGGTACCTTCCGAGCGGGATCGCGTACACATGTTCGCCATTCGCAAACCGATCGGCGTGGTGGGCCTGATCACACCATGGAATTTTCCCAGCGCGATCCCCGCATGGAAGCTGGCGCCCGCGCTCATCTGTGGCAACACCGTGGTCCTGAAGCCTGCCAGCGCGGCGCCGCTTAGCGCCTGGCACCTGGTAAAAGCGCTGGAGGAAGCCGGTTTGCCGAAGGGCGTGGTCAATTTCGTGGCGGGACCCGGCGGAGAACTGGGCCAGGCCCTGGTGGATGCCCCGCCGGTCAAGGCCATCTCGTTTACGGGCTCCTGCCAGATCGGCAACTGGCTGCACGGCGAAGCCTCCAAGCGGCGCTTGCGCATCCAACTCGAAATGGGCGGCAAGAATCCCACCATCGTGCTGTGCGACGCCGATTTCAACGCCGCAGTCGAGAATACCGTGAATGCCGCGTTCTTCTCCACCGGCCAGAAATGCACGGCCACCAGCCGCGTTATCGTGGAAGATGGCATCTACGACCGTTTCCTGGATGCGGTGGTGGAGCGTACGCGTAAACTCAAGATCGGCGACGGCATGGTCAATACCACCGACATCGGCCCCTGCGTGGACCAGTCCCAACTGGACACGGTGCTGCGCTACATCGAAATCGGGCGAAGAGAGGCCGGCGAGCCGAGGATTGGCGGCCGGCGGCTCACCGGCGAGAATTACGAAACGGGCTATTACGTGGAGCCCACGGTATTCGCGGACGTGACGCCGGAGATGACTATCGCACGGGAAGAGATCTTCGGACCGGTGCTGGCGGTGATGCGGGCGCGCGATTTCGAGGACGCCATGCGCATCGCCAACGACATTCCCTTTGGGCTTTCCGCTTCGATCCAGACCAACAATCTGTCACGCGTGTTCGAGTTCGTTTACCGGATGGAAGCGGGCCTGCTAACCGTCAATCTGCCCAGCGCCGGGGTGGAGTATCAGTTGCCCTTCGGCGGAACGAAGGAATCCAGTTTCGGACCGAAGGAACAGGGGCCGGCGGCGCTCGACTTTTACAGCGACTACAAAACGGTTTACTTGAAATACTAATGCGTCTTGGACAAATTAAAGCCGAAGGCGGCTATCTGGCCGCTGTATTCGAAGGGGACTTGGCCCGCGCGGTACCGGGTTACACAGTGGCCGACCTGATTCGCCGGTCGGAAGCGCAGGGCGTCTCGCTGGCGAAGACCACCGCGCGCCTGGCCAGCCATCATGCGCAGCCGCAAACGCCGGCGATCCCCATCGTGCCGGCAGAGGTCTGGGCCTGCGGCTGCACGTACGAGACCAGCGCTTCGTTCCGCGACGCGGAGCATGGCACCCGCGAAGGCATGTACGCGCATGTGTACCGCGAACCGCGTCCCGAGGTTTTCTTCAAGGGGACGGCGCGCGTTTGCGTGGGGACGGGCCAGGCGATCGGCATCCGCGCGGACTCGCGCTTTACGGCGCCCGAGCCCGAGCTTGCGCTGGTGCTCGGCAGCAAAGGCGACATCGCCGGATACACGCTGGCGAACGACGTCTCGGCATGGGATATCGAGCGCGAAAATGCCCTTTACCTGCCGCAATCGAAGGTCTATACAGCCTGCTGCGCGCTGGGGCCGGTGATTGTGACGGCGGACGATCTGCCCGATCCGTACAACCTGGAGATGACCTGCACGGTGGAGCGCGAGGGCCGGCAGATTTTCTCCGGCAGTGTGTCCACCGCGAAACTGCACCGCAAGTTCGAGACCCTGATCGAATACCTGCGGCGCGCCAATCCAACGCCGGCCGGAACCGTGCTGCTCACCGGCACCGGCATCATCGTGCCGGAGGACGCGGCGCTGGCGGCGGGCGACGTGGTGACCATCCGCATCCCCGAAATCGGTGAGCTGACCAACCACGCCCAAATCGTCGGCGCAGTTTGACCTGTGGGGCCACCTCGAAAGCGCTCCGCCCTCCAATCGTGTTTTTCAGCACCTTTGCGGCTCCAAAAAACAACCGCTAACCTATTGAGCGGCAATGGGGTCTCAGACGAGCCTTTCCATTGGTAAAGTAATGGAATGCTCGATCTCAAGCGGGCGCTCTTGGAGTCGTATGCGGTCAACGAGCGCATCAACCAATACCTTTTAGAGAATCTGCCGGATGCCGCCTGGACCGCCGCACCGTCCGGCGGCAAAGGCCGCTCGATTGCCGCCATTGCCGCGCACATCCACAACGTCCGCCACATGTGGCTGGTGGCGGCGGCCAAAGGCAAGCCGCTGCCCGGCAAGTTGGAACCCGCGACCGTGACGAAGAAGGAAGCCATCGAGGCGTTGGCCGAAAGCGCGAAGTGCTGCGCGCGGCTGCTGCAGGAATCGCTCGACCGCCCCGACGGCAAGGTGAAAGGATTCCGTCCGGACGTGGTGGGGATGTTCAGCTACCTGATTTCGCACGATGCGCACCACCGCGGCCAGATCTGCACGTTGGCGCGGCAGATGGGCCATACGCTGCCGAAACAAGCCACATTCGGGATGTGGGAGTGGGGCTCGCGATGGAAGGAGTGCGGGTTCGGAGGTTCGTAAGGCGTCGCAGCGCTGCGATCTGGCGCCATGCGCGGCGCAGTTTATACGCCGATGTGGATCACATCACCGGCCATACTTTTTCAAGACTTCTTTCAGCCGGTCATGCGGCAATGCGATTACGGTGTGCCCCTCGAAGCCGGTCATCGTCCCGGCGCCGACCATGGCGTTGACGATGGCTTCCTCTGTGGCCTGTGCGGTGGCTTCGAACAGCGCATTCATCTCGTCATTGGGCAGCATGCTTAGATTCACGACGCCGGAGGTCTGGCCAGCGTCCGGATTGGCCGTCGAGAAGGCAATGAAGATGTCTCCGGAGCCATTCCCGGAACTCGATCCAGTGCGCGCCAGACCCAACGCGGCGCGGCGCGCCAGACGCTTCATCTGGTGCGGCAGCAGCGGCGCGTCGGTGGCCACCACAATAATGATCGACCCGACATCCTCGCCGGCATGCCGGAAGTCGCTCGCGTAAGGAACATTACCAGTGATTTCCTGGCCCACCGGCACGCCCGCAATGCGGAGCTGCGCGCGCCGTCCGCAGTTGCACTGTACCAGCACGCCCACCGTGTAGGCATCCGCCTTGCGGGAACTGGTGCCGATGCCGCCCTTGAATCCGTAGCACACCATTCCCGTGCCGCCTCCCACGTTACCCTCGGCGACAGGCCCTCCCCTGGCGGCCTCGAGCGCGGCGAACGCATCCGTCTCCTGCACATGGAATCCGTTGATGTCGTTCAGAAACCCGTCGAAGGTTTCCGCCACCACCGGCAGCGACCATTCATCGGTCAATTCGATGCCGGCTTTGCGCGCACGCGCGACCCGCCATTTGATATACGCATCGCGCACGGTGCCCACGCTGTGCGTGTTGGTGATCATCACCGGCCCATCCAACAGGCCGGATTCCTCCAGCCAGGTGGTGCCGGTCATCTCACCGTTGCCGTTCAGGGAAAACCATCCGCCGAACGTAGGCGCAGAGGATAGCTTGCCGCGCGGCCAGATGGCGGTGACTCCCGTGCGCACCGCCTGGCTGCCATCGCCCGAGATGAGCGTGGTATGGCCCACCTCCAGGCCTGCTACATCCGTGATGGCATTCAGCGGCCCGGGGGTGCCGTCGAACGGAACGCCCAGTTGGCGCGCGCGCGCACCGAGCAGCGCCGCAGCGGCGAAAAGTATCGTAAGGGTGCGAAAGCAGGTCTGCATGAGTCACATTCTACAATGCGCGAAGACGGCGGCCCGCCAGCCACCAGCTATGATAGGCAGTTGGACCCGCCATTCCAGGAGCGCCCCAACCCACCAGATCCGCCGGACCATACTCCATCGCCGTTAGTCCGCCTCTGGGGCGCGCGCCGCCGAATGCCGCACTGGGTGCCGCAATTTCTGGGCTACGCGCTTTCCGCCGGCTGCCTGGTCTGGGTACTGCACAGCTACAGAATCGCCGATTTGCTCCCGCAATTGCGCCAGCTCGAGTGGAGATGGGTGGCGCTGGGCGTGGGCCTCGACCTTTCCGTCTACGTCTGCCACGCGTGGCGCTGGGTGCTGCTCTATCGGCCGGTGGATCGCCTTCCGTTCTGGCGCACGGTGCAGGCCATCTATGTCGGCCTGTTCGCCAACGAGGTACTTCCGCTGCGGGTCGGCGAACTGATCCGCTGCTACCTGGTGGCGCATTGGAACGATCAACTGCTCTCGGTGGTTTTCGCTTCGGCCGCCATCGAACGCCTGATCGACGGCGCCTGGATGATCATATCCTTTATCCTCGCCGCGCAGCATCTCAAGGGCATTCCCGGCTGGTTAACCGATACGGTGCGGTTCTTCGAAGCCCTGGTGATCGCCGGCAGCTTGCTTCTGGCCTACGTGATGATCCACAAGAGTCACGCCCATGCCATGGTACGGGAGAGCCCTTGGGCGGCGGTACTGCGGCACGTGGTCGAGGGTTTGCACACCATGGGCAACTGGCGGACGCTCGCGCGCGTGATGCCGGTCAGCTTCTTGTACCTCGTGCTGCAGGTATTTTCTTACTGGGCGCTGATGAAGTCGTTCCAGTTGGACCTGTCGGCCTGGGATGCCGCCGCCGTGCTGGCCATCGTGCGGCTGGGAACCGCGGTGCCCAACGCGCCGGCCAATATCGGGCTGATCCAGGCGGCTTGCGTGATCGCCTTGAACGATGTTTTCGGCGTGGAGCGCAACGATGCGACCACCTTCTCTTTTGTGCTGTTCCTGGCGCTGACGCTGCCGCTGCTTCTGGGGGGCGCCATCGCCACCGCGCTGACGGGACTGAATCTCGGCCAGATTCACCACCACGCGCGACAGCGGATGTATGCTACCGAAGCCAAACCGCCCGAAGACCTGGTGTAGGAGCGGGTCTTCGAAACACTACGCGCGCTTTCGCCAGCGCTCGGCCAGCATTAACAGCAAATAAAGTACCGCGAACAGGGCCACCGCCCCGCCCACCAGATGCCAGGTGTGGCTACGCAAGAACGGAACGGATCCTTCGCCGAGTTTCACCCCCAGATACGCTTCGCCAAAATAACGGATCGACCGGCCCAGCGTGATGACTGCCACGAAGGTTGGCAGGGGCGTGCCAAGCACGGCGGCCGAAATCACAAACACCTTCAAGGGAAGCGGGATGGGCAGCATGCAGGGGATGAAGATGGTCAGCAAGCCGTAGCGTTCGAACCACTCGCGGAACCGGCGCTTGTCTCCCGGCTGCGGCACATCCTTCACGAAGCGCCGTCCGCCGAGCCGCGCGCACAGAAAGAGCGTCAAGTTTCCGATCAGCGATCCCAACACGCCCATGGAGGCGGCCAGCAGCGCGCGCGACGGCGTCTTGGCGGCCACCAGGATCACCAGCGCATCCATGCCCGACGCCACCGGAATGCCGGCCGAATCGATGAATGCCAGCACCAGGATGCCCAGAGGTCCAAACGCGACAAGGGCTGCGGTCAGTTTGGCCAGCATGGGATCGGCTCAGATGATGTCGGCGAACGACCGGCGCAGCTTATAGAACCAGGCGTGCCCCAGGATGAACACGGCCGCCGAAGCGATCCACAGTTTCCATAACGAACCCCAGAAGGGCGCGTGGCCTTCGAGGAAGATGGCGCGATACCCGCGCACCAGCACGAACATGGGGTTCTTCGAGAGGAACGGCAAAGCCGCGGCGGGCAGGGATGCTTCCGGGTAACAGATGGGGGTGAGGAAAAACCAGAGCGTCAGCAGGAAGCCGATTACTTGTCCCAGGTCCCGGACGAAGACGCCCAGCGCGCCCAGGAACCAGCAGACGCCGGCGGTGAAGAGCACTTGCGGCACCAACAGCGCGGGCAGCCACAGGACCGAGACCGGCACGCTGCCATGCGCCAGGAACACGCCGATAGCGAAGAGCAGCAGCGCGAAGACCTCGGTCACCAGCCCGGACACCACCAGGTTGATGGGCAGCGTTTCCACCGCGAATACCAGCTTCTTGACGAAGTTGCGATGCTCCATCATCACGGTTGGAGCGCGCCCGGCAGCCTCGCTAAAGGCCAGCCACGGCAGCATTCCCGCGAGGAAGTAGAGAGCAAAGCTGGCGCGGCTTTGGTCCGCGCCGAAGCGCGTGTGCAGCACCACGCCGAAAACGAAGAAGTACGTGAGCATCAGCAGGAGCGGATTCAGGATGGTCCAGAAGATTCCGCCGAACGATCCCCGGTAGCGGCCCAGAATATCGCGGCGGACCATGGTGCGGATCAGGCTGCGGTTGCGCGTGAGCGTGGCGATGGGCAAGGTGAAGGCCCGTCCCGCGGCGCGCAACAGGTTCTCGCGGCGAACGGTGCGCAGCGTGACGACGCCCACGCGTTCCAGCCGGGCGCGCCCGTCTTCAACGACCGCTTCGACGCGCAGGAACGGCCATCCCAGCGTGTAAAACCAGCAGACGTTCTCGCGCATGGGCGAGATAAAAACGTCATAGTGGCCGGATTCAGGCGGCAGTGCGAACCGCAGATCCACGGGCACTGATGCGCCGGGCGGTACATCGGCGGAGGGAGGCTGGCGTTCGCCATCCACAACGAGCGTTCCAGTGTCGGAATCGTAGATGTGATACCCGGCGGCAAAGCCCTCTTCCGGACGCCACGCACTACCGGAGGTGTTCCGCAGATTGAAGCGGGCTGCGACATCCAGTTCGCCCAAAAGTCTGACGTCCGAGCTTTCGTAGGCGGCGTTCGCACTCATGCGTACAACCAATCGGGATGGCGCTCGCGGACGTTGCCGGTCTTGCGGCCCACGGTGTAGATGTCGTCGCCCCGCAAATCGCGCGGCAGGTCGAAGCGATCCAGGACGTTCAGCACCCAGCCTTCCTCCGGACGGGGAGTCTCGCGGAAGGGTCCGGTTTCTAGAAGCGTCACTGTGAATCCGGAGTTTTGCAAAAGTCGCTGGATCTCTTTGGGGGTGTACTCGCGGTTGTGCCGGGCTTCCACCTCGCCATCGGCGCGCGGCATGATGTAGGCCGTGAAGATGCCGGGATGATAGCCTTCCAGGATGGCTGCGATGCCGCGCAGGCTCCCGATGTTCGGGGTAGTCAGCACCAGGTGCCCGCCCGGCTTCACGATGCGATGGATCTCGCTCATCATGTGCATGGGATCTTCGGTCAGATGCTCAATCAACTCACAGCAGAGCACGGTCGAGAAATACCCGTCGGGATACGGAAAGGTGTCCTTCTCGGCATTGAACAGATCGATTTCGCAGTCAAACGTTTCCCCGCCGGCCGAAGTCGCGCTCCGCTGGTCGATTTTGCCGGCAGGCCCATAGTAGCAGCCGCGCACGTGCCCATAACCCAGTTTCGATCGCAGGGCCGGCGTAATCTGCAGGTACGCCCCCATTTCCAGGATATGGTCCTCGGGGCCGCCCGGCGGCGTGATTTCGAGCGTTTTAAGCAGCCGCGTCAGGTGTGTATCCAGGTAGCCTTGGGCTTCGGCGTTGGCGGCCCAACTGGTGATGTACTCGGGGGGGACGGGGGATGGTTCATGAGCGGCAGCGCCGGCGGCGGCTTCGGTCTGTGGGGAGCCTGGACGCATGGACACGGAGGGGGTCTCCTTCCACTCGGTATTTTCGACCACGGCTTTCAGAAACGAGCCATACAGTCCTGCCACGCGCTCCCAATTGCATTCTTCCTCCACGTAGCGCACGGCGCGTTCGCCGAGTGCGCGGGCGACGTTCGGGCGCGAGACCAGCAGGTTCAGGTATTCGAAGATGAGATCCTCTTCGCCGGCGCCAACCGGCACCTTCAGGCAGACCTCGTCCGGCAATTCCTGAAACGCGCCGATAGCGGAGACCAGCACCGCTTTGCCCAATCCGAGCGCGCGCAGCAGGCTGCCGGAGCTTTCACCCACGGTCGGATAGCGCAGGTTCAGCACGATATCGCAGGCGGCCATATAGCCCGTGAAGTCTTCTATCGGGGTGAATCCAAGCACGCGCACGGCCGCCGACAGTCCTAAGGTTTGAATCAGGGATTGCAGCGGGAATTCCGGATGGGGCTCGCCGACCAGAATCATCTTCACGGACGGCGCCACGCGCAGCAGCCGGCGAAACGCGCGCAACGATTCCGCGATGCGCTTGTAGGGTTTAAGAAAGCCGAAGATGCCGATCAGCGGCGTGGCTTCGTCAAGACCCAGGCGGTAGCGCCATGCATTGCGATCGGATTTCGGGATCCAGGCGCCGTGCGGAATGCGCGCGATGGGTCCGCCAAAACCGGACGCGCACATTTCGTCCACCATGAACTGGCTGTGGACGACCAGGGCGCGGGCGGATTCGAGAATGCGGGTAGTCATGCGGACGCCCTCGTAGTCCGGACCCACCTCGAGCGCGCGTACGCGCCGCGCGTAAGCTAACGCCTCATGGCCGCCCTCGTATTCGCACTCGCGCAGGTAGGCGTCCCAATCGTTGCGCCGGATGGTGAGGTCCGCGATCAGGTGATGCAGGTTCGACTCATGCATCACCGCCACGCCGGGATGCCGCAGGGCGGCTTCGTAGACGAAACCGTGGTGCGGGTTGTTACCCAGATGATACAGCGCGATGTCGAAGCGGGACGGATCGTATGGCCGGGCGGCATCCGCGAAAACCTCCAGATCGACCAGATGCTTCAAATGTTCGACCAGGGCCTCGGAATAGTCCGCGATGCCGCTACGGCATGGCGGCAAGGGAGAAAAAAATGCCACGCGCATTCAGCGCACAAGCTCCATCGACAACGTGCCGACGGGAAGCGGGGCCTTGATGACCAGGGGCGTACGGGCAGAGTCGCGTGCGAAGAAGATCTCCAGCTTGTAATCGGAAGCGGGGCCTTTCAGATACATATTGATGTGATCGGCCTGGTAGCGCTTGCCGGCTACCGTCACATCCTGCACGCCGGCGAATTCCATGCGCGCGGAATAAGCTGCACCGAATAGAACGTCCTGCTCCTTGGGGACGCCATGCCCCTGGGCCAACTCGCGGCGGGCATAAAAGACGTAGTCCAGGCCATCATGCGCGCAGTGACTGATATTGATGTCAGTGTGACCTCCGCCCTCTACCAGGGTGGTGCGCGTGGCTTTGTCTTCGTGGTAGTCGAACACGGTCTTTTCGTGGGTGTGGCGCGTGCCGTGGGTGGTCTGCTTCTCCAACTCGAGCGAGCAAAAATCGGCGTTGGCGCCGGAATGATAGTGGTCCGAGACGGCAAATCCCGGGACGGAGGCGTCCAGGGAAAAGTCAAACTGCCAACCGTCGCCGCTTTTGGCGGCGTTCAGATGGGCCTCGCCCAGGCTCGCACCCCCCGGCCACTTCAAAGAGTAATTGAGGACTTCGCCGGTATTCGGAAAGCCGGGGGCGCTGGCGGGCGCCGCGTCTTTCGGCGGGGGAGCGTCATTGGCGCCGACTTGGGCGATCTTCACGTTGGCGGCGGCATCCGGCGGCTTCTGCCATGGGCTGCCGGCCACGGCCCAGACTACCAGCAATCCAAGCGCGGCACACAAAAACACTGCACGTTTGGTCATCGATGCACAAATTCCCTGGTCCTGGCGCGGTGACGCTCGGCAACTTCGCGATAAACTTCCAGAGTCTGTTGAGCGGTGGCGCGCCAACTGAACCGCGACGCCCGCTGCAACCCCAGACGTTCCATGCGGGTGCGCAGTTCCGTATCGCGCAGCAGGTCGCGCATGGCGCTCACCATTTCCGGCCTCGAGTTGGGATCGAACATGATGCCGGCGCCGTCGGCCACTTCGGGGATAGAAGAGGTGCGCGAACAGGCTACGGCGCGGCCGCACGCCATGGCTTCCAATACCGGCAAACCGAAACCCTCGTAGAAAGACGGAAAAACAAACAAGTCGCAGGCGTTATACAGGTGTAACAGATCTTCGTCGGAGACGAAACCGACGAACTGGATACGGTCCGCTACGCCCGATTGGCGGGCAGCTTCCCGTACCTTTGGGCTGAACCACGTATCTTTGCCCGCCAGCACTAAGTGATGTGTCAACTGAGGGTACGCGCGGAGTAACTCGGCGAATGCGGCAATCAGCCCGATGTGGTTCTTACGCGGCTGCAGATCGCCCACCGAAAGAATAAACGCCTTCCCGACATGCAGACGCGACCGTACGCCGGCCGCCGCGCTTTCCCGGGAAACGGGACGCAGGCCGCTGGCGGCTGCATTAGGTACGACGACGATTTTATGCGCGCAAGATTCGCCGTAGGCCTCGATAATGGAGTCGCGGGAGAAGTCACTACCGGTCAGAATCCGCGTCGCGGAGCGAATGGTACGCTCCACGGTCCAACGGAGCTGCAGCGCGCGCAGCCTAGGAAAATACTCGGGATGCACCAGGAAGCTGACGTCGTGTACGCTCACCACCACCGGCACCGGGCAAGCTAGCGGAGCGGTGTACTGCACATGCAGGAGGTCCGGACGGTCCTGGCGTAGTTTCATCGCCAGTTCGACTCCCAGTCGCACGAACGGATTCGGCGAGACCTGACGGGCTTGAAACCGGTCGGCGGTCCACTGCCGGGCATCGTCTGCCGAGAAGTAAGTTACGAAGTCGGATTCGTGGTCCAACGCCGCAAAATTCTTCAGCAGGCTGCGAACATACACTTCGTTACCGGTGAGATGGCGGCCGATGGCGTGAGCATCAATCGCGAAGCGCATCAGATCTCTACCATGGTAGCAGGATCTAGGAATTGCAAGCACTTCCAGGCCGCTTCCCAAGTAAATTCACGCTCAAACAGGTACCGGCCCGCACATCCGATACGAGTCCGCAACGCGGGATCGGTCAGCAGGCTGGACACCGCATCCTGGAAGGCTACAGCGCCATCCGCGAGTAATAAGTGCTGCCCGTCCTGTATCGGCAAGCCTTCGGCACCGAGCGGCGTCGATACGACCGGGACTCCCGCGGCCCAGGCTTCCAGGATTTTGACTCGCGTACCACTGCCGGCCAGGAGCGGTACTATAGCCACCTTGGCGCGCGCCAGTTCCGGAAGCGCGTCCGCTACCGGACCTACGAGTTCAATGCGCGGATCTCCGCTGATGAATTTTGCAACAGCATGCGGGTTCTTACCGATCAGGCGCCAGGTCAATCCCGGCCATTGCGTGCGCAGGGCAGGCCAAATCCGATCCCGAAAATAGCGTACGGCGGCGACATTCGGATGATACTCGAGATTCCCGGAGAAGACGATGACATCCTCTTCGCGGCGGGCGGGTGCCGGCAAGCACGGGAGTGAATTGGGGTAAACCAATACGTTCGAGCGGGGGGAAATTGCGCGTAACACGTTCGCATCGGCCTCTGAAGCCGCCAGCAAGTGAGTGAAGCGGGGAAGCCATTTCTCTTCCAGCTTGCGACAAACGCTTTGAAACGCGCGGTGCGCCACAGCCTGTGCGCCGCTTCCGGCCTGCGCGCAACGTGCATGCAACACGGATTCGATATTGTGCAGGTCGAGCGCCGTGGAATCGCTAACGGCGGCCACCTGTTCCCAATAGGGCGCGCACCAGAAGTGCTCGACGATCGCAACTTCGTAGCGCTGGCCGCGCGTGGCGGCTGCGATCTGGGCGGCGAAGCCGGCGAAACGATCCATCAACGGAGGCACCCGGCGCGCCAGGCGCCCCGCATTGCGAGCCGCGCGGGCCAAGGGATGGCGCGCGTGCGGCGGCAGATCGATCACGTGCTGGCGCCGCACCAAACCGGGCGGCAGATGCTCCCCCGGATCGGCCGCGCGCGGCTCGCGGAAGACGATCATATCCACCGCATACCGCCCAGCCAGGAAGTTCAGCAGCGAAGCGCTGCGCATGGCGCCGCCGCCGGCCAACGGATACGGGACCTCGGCGGAGAGGAACAGCGCGCGAGTCATCGGGATTGGCCGCCCCGCGGCGAACCTGCGCCGGCTGTGTCAGAACCGCCGTTGAGCTTGCTCATAGACTTCATGGGTGAGTTCGGCGGTTCGCCGCCAGGAGAAATCCGACGCCCGCCGCAGTCCGCGCTCTTGCCACGGCTGCGCCCACTCGGGATGTGCTGCGATATCCAACATGGTTCTTACCAACTCGGCTTGTGATCCGGCCTGCAAAGCGGCCCCCCCGGCCACTTCCGTAATGGCGGGGTCCCGCGACGCGATCACACAGGCGCCGCACTGCATGGCTTCCAGAACGGGCAGCCCAAACCCTTCATAAAATGACGGATAGACGAACGCCAGCGTTCCCGCGAAGAGTTCCGCTAAACGCAGGTCCGACACTTCACCCATAATGTGCAACCCGGGTTCGGGCGAAAGTTGCGGAAAATCGGATCTGCGCCGCCCGGCCAGTACCAGGTCTACCGGATGCGCGCGCCGCACCTCGCGCCAGGCGGCCAGCAGACCTGGAATGTTCTTGCGCGGCTCGAGGGTTCCGGCGTACAGAAAGTAGGGTTGCCCGGCGGAATCCGGGCGGCCGCCGACATCGGGCCTCCGGAGACGCGAGGATGCAGCTTCCGGTATGGCGCGCACCCGCTCCGGATGAATCCCGAACCTTTCGATGGCCTGCTCCCTGACTGTCTCGCTGGGAGTTACAACCATCGTGGCCAGGCCCAAGCCGATCAATAGCGGTGTGCGCCGGCGTACCCTTCCGGCGCCGGAATGCCACGCTTCGTCCATCCACGGCGAAAGGTCGTGCAGCGTCAGAACACTTGGGCGGCGGGGTAGATAGGGCACTGAAAAGTCTGTGCCGTGGAATACATCCGCTTGCAGGCGCTGGAGCTCCCGGTCCAAGCCCCAGAGCCACCAGCGGCGTTCGGCTGCATTCCTCGGCCCGCCGCCCGCGCGCAGATTCGGAGGCGTGTGAAGAGGCATATCGAACCGCTGGCCGGAAACGAGATAGTAATTGTCTTGCGGGAAAGTTTCCGCGAGCGCCAGACTGAGTTCTTCCGCGTAGCGCCGCAGGCCGCCGCTCGAAAGCGTGAGCGGGCCGGCATCAATCGCTACGCGCATCGATCACCGTGCGCAGTTCGTCGCGGTTCTCGTAGTTGCGTGCGTAATAGGTGAGATACTCACCGCTCCGCACGCGTGCTACCCAAGCCGAGTGGCGGCGGTACCAATCGACGGTTAGCGCCAGACCGTCGTCAAAAGCCACCTGCGGTTCCCAGCCAGTTTCGCGCTGGAGTTTTTCGCTGGATAAGGCATACCGCCGATCGTGGCCCGGACGGTCGGTTACGTATTGGATCAGACTGTCCGGCTTGCCGGTCGCCCGCAGGATGCGCCGGATAACTTCCAGATTCGGCAACGACAGATTCCCCCCGATGTTGTAAATCTCGCCCGCGCGGCCGTGCTCGAGAGCTGCACGGATGCCGCGGCAATGATCGTCCACGAAGAGCCAGTCGCGCACCTGCATGCCGTCGCCATAGACCGGCAGCGGCCGATCTTCGAGCGCGTTGGAAATCATCAGCGGGATCAACTTTTCCGGAAAGTGATAGGGCCCGTAGTTGTTGGACGCGCGCGTGATGATGACGGGGAGCTTATAAGTAAGGAAGTAGGAGCGCGCCAGCAGATCGGCGCCGGCTTTGGATGCGGAGTACGGACTGCTGGGATTCAGCGGAAAGTCCTCGCCGGCTTCGAGCGGCGTGTCCAGACTTCCGTAGACCTCATCCGTGGAGACCTGCAGATAGCGCGCGATGCGATGGCGGCGGGCGGCTTCCAGCAGGGTGAAGGTGCCGCGCAAATTGGTCTCGAACACCGGGCTGGGCGCGAAAATACTACGGTCCACGTGCGACTCCGCGGCGAAATGCACGATGGCGTCCGGTTGCTCGTCGCGAAAGACGGCATCCACCAGCGCTTCGTCGCAGACATCTCCGTGGACGAAGCGGTAGTTCGTACTACGAACGACGGTTTCCAGGTTTTCCAGGTTGCCCGCGTAAGTCAGCTTATCCAGGTTGACGATGTGAACGGACGGATCCTCAGCCAGAGTCAGGCGAATGAAGGCGGATCCGATGAAGCCGGCCCCGCCGGTGACGAGGAGTTTGCGCATGCGTGCGATCTACTTGTACTGTAACTCCCAATCGTAATGGATAGCCGTATCGTTGTAAGGAATACGTCCTTCGTCCTTCGGGTTGTAAAACCGGTCGGTCATGTAGATCAACATCGCCGGCGCGGCGCCGATCACTTTATAGCCATGCCCGACTCCCGGTGGAATCAGAATCTGCCACGGCCGCAGGACACCCGCATAGATGGTGTTGCGCGCGCCGAAAGTGCGGGAGCCGGCGCGCAGATCCACCAACGCCACCTGCAGCATGCCCATGGCGGGCGTCCAACAATCGGTCTGGTGGAGGTGATAGTGAAACGCCTTGATCGTGCCGGGATAATTGAAGGCGGCAGCCGTCTGTGTGCTCTCGGGCGGGAACGCGGCGGCCAGCCCTCGGCCCATGCGCTGCACCTCCAGGAAATAGCCCCGATCGTCAGGCCAGAGCGTCAGGGGCTCGATGAGCACGCCTTCGATCAGATCGGCGGATGTGGGCGATCCGATGACCGATCCGATGCCTTTCGCGCACTCGGGATACGCCAGCTCGAGGGAACCGGACGAGGCGATGGGCTGCGGCGCGCGCAACGGCGCACCGGTCATCGCACGACTCCTTCAGCGGCGAGTTTCTCCGCTTCCGCCTGACGGCGGGTGGATACCGATTGCGCTACCAGGTTCGCGGCGCGCAGCAGCGAATCGAACGTGCCGGCGTCGGTCCACCAGCCCTCCAGGAAATCGAAAGTCATGGAGCCCTCCTGGATATAGGCGTTATTTACGTCGGTGATTTCCAGTTCGCCGCGCCTGGAAGGCACCAGCGTACGAACTTTATCGAAGACCGTGGCATCGTACATATAAACACCGGTGACGGCGTAGTTGGATTTGGGATTGCGCGGTTTTTCTTCGATATTGACGATACGATCGCCGGAGATCTCGGCCACGCCAAAACGCTCGGCGTCGGGGACCTCCTTCAACAGGATCTTGGCGCCTTGCGATCGCCGGCGGAAATCGTCGGCGGCCTTGCGGATGCTGCCTTCGATGATGTTATCGCCCAGGATGACGCATAGCTGTTGGCCGTCCGCGAAGTGTTCGGCCAACGCCAGCGCATCGGCGATACCGCCTTCGCCCTCCTGGTAGGTATAATCCATGTGGCTGAGACCGAACTGTTTGCCATTGGCCAGCAGCCGCAGAAAGTCGCCCGCATTCTTTCCGCCGGTGACAATCAGGATATCCTGGATACCCGCATCGACCAGAGTCTCGATGGGGTAATAGATCATCGGCTTCTCGTAAATCGGCAACAGGTGCTTGTTGGTGATCTTGGTCAGTGGGAAGAGCCGGCTTCCCGTACCTCCCGCCAGAACGACGCCCTTCATAAGGTCTCATGATACAATACCGCGCAATGCAGTATTACAACTGGAACCTGCTGGAGGAGGAGGCGCTCAATCCCTTGCTCGGCCGCAAGATGATCCACGCGCGGGAGGTGACCGTCGCGCGCATCCGTCTGCGCAAGGGCGCGGTGGTTCCAATGCATAGCCATTCCAACGAACAAATCAGTATGTTGGAGAGCGGAGCTTTGCGTTTCACCATTTCGGGGGAGGAGCGGATTCTGCACACGGGCGAGGTCGCCGTGATTCCACCGGATGCCCCACATATGGTGGAAGCGCTCGAAGACTCGCTTGCGGTGGACCTCTTTTCGCCGCGCCGCGAGGACTGGATTCGCGGGGATGACGCGTATCTGCGGAATGCCGCGAACCGCTGATCGCGCCGCTATCCGGAAGTTTCTGGAGACCGACCGCCCGTGGGCCGTCTACGCGCTGGCGGACCTTGCGCCGGAATACAGCGCACCCGCCGCATGGCACATGGCCGCGCATGGCCGGCCTGCATTGCTCCTGATCTATCGTGGCTTTCGGCCGCCGGTGTTATTCGCGCACGGAGCCGCCCCCGACCTTGCGCCACTTCTGGCGGAGGTCGCGGAGCCCGAGTTCTACCTTTCCGTTCGCCCGGAGGTGGTCGCCTTGCTGCGCGCCGGCCGTTATGAGATTCGCGAGGAAAAGCGGATGTGGCGCATGGTGCTGGATCCGGCGTGCTTTGTTCCGGCGGCGCACCACGCGATGCGGCTGGGACCTGCCGATTACGGAGACCTGGTGAACCTGCACCGGGACGGAGCCGCGGCGGGCGAGGCGCCGCCTTTCTTCGATGCGGGCATGCTGACTCACGGCGTATATTATGGAATTCGCGACGATGGAGCGTTGGTCAGCGCGGCGGGCACCCACGTATTGGCCGAGCGGGAAAGTGTGGCGGGCATCGGCAACGTATACACGCGCAGAGATCGCCGTGGGCGCGGGCTTGGTTCGCAAGTCAGCGGCGCGGTGGCGGCCGATCTGCTGCGGCTGGGGCTGCGCACGGTGGCGTTGAACGTGGCGGAGAGCAACGCCGCTGCCATGCGCGTGTACCAGCGGTTGGGGTTCAAGAAATACTGCGAATATCGGGAAGGAATTGCGATCGGTCAGTTAGCGCCAAGGTGAGCCCGGCCGGTCAAGCGCGCCCGGCCCTGCAGCGATGTGTTCCAGCCGGCCGCCATCGCCGCATACTCTTTACCGGCGGCCGAGACCAATGGACCGCCGGCCAATGCCGCGCTGAGGCCGGCTTCGAAAGAGTCAGCGGTAACACAATGGTTGCTTGCACTGTTGTCGCTCAGCAGCAAGGCGCTCTCCGTGGGAAATAAAGAAAACAAGGATAGCCCGTTGGCGGAGGCCCAAGCGCCGGGTACGGCGCGCGCCCAGGCCTGCCATGTCCCATCCGTGTACCATTCGGTTGCCCCGCAGCCCCAGTATGTGTACGCTTCGCCTCCGGCGCCCGCACTATTCTCCCAGCGCATCGCGGATGACTCGTTCGCCATTACCGGAATGCCAATTGCGGTCGCATGTGCCAGCATGGCGGCATACGACGCTAAAGTTTCGTTATAGTTGGCGACGGGTACGGAGACTACTGGATATAAATCGATGCCGCCAAAATCCAGCACGCCGGAAGGCATCAGGTTGGTATACCAATCGCACCAGAAGTTCTGAATGCCCGGACAGGTCCCGGTCGCGTCGGAGTTTAGCGCGCCTGCGCCTATCCGGATGGCGGGGTTTTGGCTGGTCACGCGCACCGCCGCGGCTGCGTGCTGAATGAATTCGTCCAGATCGGAGACGCTCATCGCGCAATTCGGAGCGGTCCCCAAGACCAGGGCGAGCACGCCGCATGGCTCATGGATTACGGTATCGTCATTCACGTGCCAGCGTTTCACCATAGCCGTCCACAGCGGCAGGACACACCTTTCCACTTGTGGTTCGGTGAAGTTGTTTTGCTGAATGCCGCACGCCGCCAGCACGTCTCCCGAAAGCATAGGGGCTATTCGCACCTTGACCCCATTCTTGGCCGCCAGATGCGCAAACATCTGGTCGTAGGTGGTGAGACCGTTCAGGTGCCAGGCGGCCGCGGCGTCCGTAGCGCCGTAGCAGGTTCCGTATGTTCCACAGTAATTCAGGCCGCCGGCCACCACGGAAGCCGGATTGTACTCCTTCGACTGAAGCAGCGGACCCACCCAGAGGTTCAGATCCACACTCCTTAACCCCATCCCATTGGGTGGCGCATCCACTAGCGAGTCGATCCAATTGTCGATGACTGCCGGATTGTTATAGAGGCACGTCCCGCTGCCCGGGCAGGAGTGCGGGTCGTAAACCATAAAGCTCTGGCTCGCCGGGACGATCTCGCCGGAATACGTGAGTCGCGGTTGCGGCGATCGGGCCGCGCCCGCCAGGGTGGAGGGCAGCGCCGTGGAGAGTCCGCCCACGTACCCCTGGAGCGTCGGCGGCCCGGCCAAGGGTCCGGCCGTTCCACAGCCGGAGGGCGCCAGAATGGTACACGTCTGGCCGCATAGCTCCATCGCGCAGATCAATCCAAGAATTCCTGTCCGCATGGGTCTCCTGATAAGGGGCCTCTTTACTGCCGCGCCTGGCAGGAGGGTTCGCCGGACGCATCCAGGGCCAGCACGAACTGTTCTCCGCATTCCTTTTGCATCTCTTCTTGCGCCGTTTTCGCGGCCTCCTGCGCCTGTTTGGCTTTAGCGGCCGCGGCGATGGCTTCGGCCTGCGCCCGCCAGAACCGGGCGCGCATCTCTGCCGCGATCTGCGGCGGCTTGGGCTGACTCTTCGATGGCGGCGCCTGCGCCAACGCCGCCATCCCTAGCAATGCCAGACCGATCAATTGTGTGTGCATAATCCGTTTGTCCATTGTGTGCAAGTTGTGGAAGTCACTCCCGCCGCTCCCGCTGTGCTGAAGCCCGCGGCGTCGACCGCGCCATATCCCCCGGCGCCGTTGGTGATTTTGACGATGCCGGCGGATTCACGCGCAAGTCCGGTATCCGCCGCGCCTGCGAAGGCGTTGTTCACCGAGCGCCAGGCCAAGAAGGTGTCGCTCGACATGGCCAGGGTGGCGGTGTCCATGCTGATTTTGTAATTTGTGCCGTCGCCTTCGGCATACCCGCCGTCCCAATTGATGAATGCGATATTGTTGCCGGCGTTATTCTTCCAGAGCACGGATGCCGCTCCGGACGAGGCTTGATTGGGGCCATTCTGCACCACGATTTGCGTACTCTGCCCTGCTACGCCGTTGAAAATCGTGCCGCCTGTGGCGCTCAGTGTTCCGGCGCCGATCTGAGTTAGCGTGTAATCGCCGCTCTGCGCACCCACTGCGCCTGTCCGGCCGAACACGCTGGTTACGGCGGCGCTGTTGCTCGGGGTAGCGGGCGCCCACGCAGTGCCATTCCATGCGAGTACCTGGCCGTTGCTGGGAACGGTGCCGGCCACGGCGCGTCCCTGAATTTGGGCCACCGTGTTGGCGCCAAGGGCGCCCGTGACGTCGCCCGCCAGCGTGGTCGCCAGGATAGTTCCATTGATCGCCAGGCCGGCGACATCCAGGCTTCCGTACCCCGACCCTCCATTGGTCACTTTCACCATGCCGGCGGATTCGCGCGCCAGTCCCGTATCCGCCGCGCCCAAGAAGGCGTTGTTCACCGCGCGCCATGCCACCAGGCTGTCG
The DNA here is from genome assembly GCA_050011755.1 of Bryobacteraceae bacterium. Lineage (GTDB taxonomy): Bacteria > Acidobacteriota > Terriglobia > Bryobacterales > Bryobacteraceae > Bog-159. Next base: position 23,442 of record JBEKIM010000028.1, read on the forward strand.
CTCGACATGGCCAGCGTGGATGTGTCGATGCTGATCTTGTAGTTCGTGCCGTCGCCCTCGGCGTACCCGCCATCCCAATTGATGAATGCGATATTGTTGCCGGCGTTGTTCTTCCACAGTAACGACGCCGTCCCGGAGGCCGCCTGGTTGGGGCCGTTCTGCAGCACGACTTGCGTGCTTTGGCCCGCCGCGCCGTTGAATATTGTGCCGCCCGTGGCGGTCAAGGTCCCGGCGCCGATCTGAGTCAGCGTATAATCGCCGCTCTGTGCGGCCACCGCGCCGGTCCGGCCGAACACCGAACTCACTGCCCCGCCGCTGAGGGTGCCCGGCGCCCACTGCGACCCGTTCCACTGTAATACCTGGGCGCTCATCGGCGCTGTGCCGGCCATCGCTCGCCCCTGCAATGCGGTTACCGTGACAGCCAGGCCGCTGTTACTTACATCGCCGCCCAGCGCGGGCATCTGTGCGGAGGACAAGGTGCCTGCAATGCCGCCCAGATTCGACCACTGCAAACTGTTTGCCCCATCGCTGGTTGTCACCTGCCCGGCTGTCCCCGCCGCGCTCCATAGATTCAGCAGGCCGTTAAATCCCGACGCGGGTGCGCACAGGCCCATATCATGCGCGCCATTGTCGTCCGACAAGTGCAGGCATCCGGCCGCGTTGCTTCCGCTATTCGCATAAACGTTGCCGGCGGCGGTGAGCGCGCCGCCCGCGGTAATGTCGCTGGTAGCCGACAGTGAAGTGACCGCGGCTGTCAGGGTTGAGTTGCTCAGCGTAGTCGTCGTTACCGCATCGCCGGGCAGAGCCGCATCCGGCAATGTCCCGCCGATTTCAGAGTAGGTGTAATCGCCCGGCTGCGCGGCGACCGCCCCGGTCCTTCCGAAAACGCTCGCTACCGCGCCGCCCGCGCTCAGCGTGGCCGGCGCCCACTGCGATCCGCTCCACTGCAGCACCTGGCCGCTGGACGGGACCGCGCTCGATACGGCCTGCCCTTGAATCTTTGCCACGGTATTCGCGCCAAACGAACCCATCGCGTCCCCCGCCAGCGTAGTCGCCAACGCGGTTCCATTGATCGACAGGGCGCCGGCGTCTAGAGTTCCGTACCCGGAAGAGCCATTGGTCACCTTGACGACACCGGCGGATTCGCGTGCCAAGCCGGTGTCCGGCGCGCCGGCAAAGACGTTGTTCATCGAGCGCCATGCCAACAAGCTGTCGCTCGACAGGCCCAGCGTGGAAGTATCCAGGCTGATCTTGTAATTCGTGCCGTCGCCTTCCGCATAGCCGCCGTCCCAATTGATGAAAGCGATATTGCCGCCCGCATTGTTCTTCCAGAGGACCGGCGCTGTCGCGGAGGCGGCCTGGTTCGGACCGTTCTGTATGACGATCTGGGTGTTCTGTCCGGCGGCACTGTTGTAGATTGTGCCGCCGGTCGCGGTCAGGGTACCGGCGCCGATCTGGGCCAGCGTATAATCTCCACTCTGCGCGGTGATCGCGCCGGTACGCCCGAAGACGGAATTCACTGCGCCGCCACCCCCGCCCCCGCCCTCCAGCGTCCAGGTATTCGCGGCCGCGCATCCGAACAGATTCTGACCCGCGGTGGCATCCGTCGCGAAGTACTGCTCACCCACCGTACAGGTGGAGGGCTTATTGGCGCCGGCTCCGACCTTCGCCGGCAAGGCGTGCGCACTGCCGCTGAAATCGACCGTTCCGGTAACGCCGGCGATCCCGCCCGTGCTGAGCGATACCAGATTCCCGGTCGCGCTGTCGATTTTCCAGCGATTCAGCAAACTGTTCCAAACCGATCCGGAACTCTTGCCCGGGACGGTCCCGAAAATGACGTTGCCGCCATTTCCGCTTCCCGTCCCCGGACCGCCCGCGAGAATGATGTCCTGGCCCGCCGTATTGGAGCCGCTGGCGCCCGAGCTCGAAACCAGAACGCCGGCCGGAGCCGCGGCCGTCACCATCCCGTTGCCCAGCCAGATCTGCTGAACAGGAGAGGGATCGCTCCCTACCACCATCTGATACGATCCGTAAACCGTCGCATATGCGCCGAGAGCGATGGACTTGCTGGGCGTGCTGCTCTCCTCCGGCCCGAGCGTCGCGTCGGGCGTGCTATCCACGAACGTGCTCGTCGTGTTGTCGCCGATCGTGGCCACGTAATACCAGTGCCGCGGCATCTGGTTCGCCGTGATTACCGTGCAGATGGTGGCCGGGCAGACTACGGTCCTATAGATCTTACGGGCTGACGCCGTGAATGGCCCGGTATAAGCCGGCAGACCGGCGAGGGTGACTTCCTGGTGGGCCGAATCGGTGAGCACTCCCAGATAACTGTTATTCGAGAGCGCCGTTTCCTGCCCGTTCAGCACGAACGACACCTTGTACCAATACCATCCCACCGAGAGATTGGCCGTGTTGCTCGTCGGCGTGAGCGTCACCCCGGACATGGTATTCGGATAATAAAGGTCGGCGTAAGCGCCGAGCCCCGTGAGGTAGTGGCCGGACGTCGTTCCGAACATCGCATTGAAACCCGTTCCGGTGTTGTCGTATCCTGTGGTAAGCGACCAGAGCGTGTTCATCCCCATGCATTGGTTCTCGTACCCGGTCACGTTCCAGGCGCACGAGTCCGTGCCGAAGCCGCTGTTGCGATAGCCCGTCGTGTTGATGCCTACCGAATCGATCCCGTAAGCCGCATTGTTGTAGCCCGTGGTGTTCTGGTACAACGCCCGCAACCCGAATGCAAAATTGTCGTACCCGGTGGTGTTGTTTCCCAGCGCATTCTCTCCCACCGCGGTGTTGTAGCTGCCGGTGGTGTTCGCCACCAGGGCCAGGCTGCCGACCGCCACGTTCTGGTTGCCCGTCGTATTGGCCAATAAAGCGTTTTGGCCGATGGCAATGTTTTGGTACCCCGTGGTATTGGCTGCCAGGTTTCCGTACCCGACCGCCACGTTGTTGCTTCCGTTTCCGGATCCACCGGCGCCGGGTCCGATTGTGAAATTGCCCAGCGTGCCGCTCCAGGCAGCGGCGCCAGGGAGTTGCGCGGGCGCCGCCGCGCCGGAAATCTGCCCGAAGCTGTAGTCGCCGCTGGCGGCGGTCACCGTGCCCGTGCGTCCGAATACGCTGCTTACCGCGCCGCCGCCCGAGTCGTTGGCCGGCGCCCACTGCGTGCCGTTCCACTGCAACACTTGATTCGTCGAAGGCGCCGTGCCGGCAACCGCGCGGCCCTGTATTCTGGTAACCGTCGCCGTCACGCCGGCGGTGGACACATCGCCAGCTAGCGCCGGCATCTGACCCGCCGCCAGGTGAGCGGAAGAATCCAACCCAGCGTATCCGCCGGCGGCGCCTTTATTAATGGCGTTTTCGGCGGTGTAACCCAAAGCCGCCTGAATGCCGCTGGTCTGCGCATAAGGAATCAACGGCAGATTCGCCAGCGGCACCGCAGAAACCGCGTTGAGCGGGGCATAGCCACCCGGGGCCCCCTTGTTGGCCGGATTCTCCGGCGTGTATCCGAGCGCGTTGACCACATCCGGAGCCGCCGCGATGCTGGGTGTTCCGGTTCCAGCCGCGATCTTGAGGATCCCGCCCGAAAGCCCGGCGAGAGTGACGCCGCCCAACTGGTTCGCGTTGATCTGTCCGCTGCCGCTATAACCCAAAGTGCCGCTCACCAGGAGTCCGCCCGAATTCGTGCCGGACTCGACGCTCCCAAACGTGACGCTTCCTACCGTGCCGCCCGTAACTCCGCACGAAAACGTGTGCGTCAGCGGGCTATAGTTCAGATGGTTTCCGCCCACGTCCGGACATAAGGGCAGAGTCGTCCACCCTCCGATGGCTGGAGCCGTGGTGACCACCGTCTGGTCCGATGCATTGTTCGTGGGTACGCTCGTGCCATTGAGGGTCGTCGCCGCCGTGATCGCCGGCAGATTCGCCGCCGGGACCAGCGCATTCGCATCCAGCGGCGCGTAGCCGCCCGCCGAGCCTCGATTTCCGAGATTCTCCGCCACGTATCCCAGTTGACGGACCGACGAAACGCAGACCGATGGCCATGCTCCATCAGCCTTCGGACCATAGAGGCAGTAACTGCTGGTATTGAGATAGTAATCCCCATCTGCCCCGACCGTGCTGAGCGGCGCCGTCGCGCCGTACCAGATGGCAGAGCCTTGCGGTATCCCTATCGGTGTCCCGCCCCCTGCCACGATAATCTGCGCGGGCGCACTGACCGCCGTAAGCACGCACACGAGTATTGACAAGACGATGCTTCGCATAATGCAAATGGCCTTCCCGAGATTCCGGCTTGATCTGGACCTAACGCTGGTAGAGCATGCCCGTGACCACCGCGGCGCCCGAAACGCTGTCCACGGCGAGCCCCGTGGGATCGAGCACGTTGGAATCGCGCTCGTCCCCCACCACCACCGACTGGCCGGCCTGTAATACCGCGATGACTCCCGCACCGGTCGTCTGATTCAGACCGGTCAGCCCGACAAAGACGCAATCGCTGGAGTTCGCGGTCTTAAAAGCTTGTAACAGAACCTTGTTGCAACGCAGGGGAAAGCCGGCCGGCGCCGGTACATTCGCCGTCACACCCGCATTGCTTGCGATGACAAAACCCAGAGGAATCATTTGTGCCACGTGAAATCGCTCCTTTTTCATCCACAGAATAACAGCCGATTTCTCGAAGCCGCCTATATCCGAGAGGCTTGTTGCGGCAATACTGCCCAGGTCCCACGAGGGCGCTCTCCGTCCGCGGGCGGAGAGTCCGGATTCAGCCGCGGGTGAGCCTCAGCATTCCGGGGCGTGGGCCTAAATCCTTCTTTGAGTGACGCTTAGTGATGCCCGTCGGCACTTACACCGCGATCGTCAG
>JBEKIM010000029.1:0-28103 GCA_050011755.1 Bryobacteraceae bacterium
CGCTGGTGTTTGCGCTGGGTGGATTTTTCTCCAGCGCGCCATGGCCGGAAGTGATGGGCGGGTACCTGTGGACGCCGCTGGTGTTTCTGTTTCTGCTGCGCGTGCTGCGGGGCTACCGGCCGGCGGCGAGCGCGGCGCTGTGCGGCCTTTTCCTGGGGGCGGCGTGGCTGGGCGGGCACCACGAGATTCCGATCTATGTCTCATTCGTGGTGGCGGCGGTGTGGCTCTATCACATGGCGGCCGACCGCGCGGCGAGAACGCGCCTGGCGCGGCTGGCGGCGCTGGCGGCATTGGTGGCCATCCTGACCAGCGGCTTTCAAACCGTGCCGGGCTACGAGTACGCGAAACTGGCGCACCGCTGGGTAGGCGCGGACCACCCGGTAAGCTGGGGCGAGACGATCCCGTATGCGGTCGACACCACTTACTCTTACCGTCCCGGCTCGCTGGTCAATCTGTTTGTTCCCTACCTGGCGAACGATGCCAACGACTATCTGGGGGTGGTGGCGGTGGCGCTGGCGATCCTGGGGGTGGCCACGCGCTGGAAGGAGCGGGGAGTGCGGGTGTTCGCCGCGGTGGCGTTATGCGGCTTGCTGTTTGCAATGGGCGCCTACAACATTTTTCATGGCATCGCGTATGCCGTCGTGCCCCTTTTCGGCAAGGCGCGGGTACCCTATCGGCTGCTGGCGCTGTGCGATTTCGGCGCTGCGCCGTTGGCTGCGTATGGTCTGGACGCCTTGTTGGCGAGGAGCGGAACGTGGTTAGTGCGACGCATGGCGATCGGCCTGGCGGCGATGGGCGGCGGCGTGTATGCCGTGGCGCTGGCGGCGGGAGCGGTGCATGCGTACGATCCCAGCGAGCACGTGATGTTCGCCGCGCTGGTGGCCCTTCTGCTGGCGGGGGTGCTGACGGCGTGGCAGCGGAACATTGCGACGGCGCGGTTCACGACCGTGGCAATAGTATGCTTATTGCTGGCGGAGATGGGCTTCGTGACCGGCACTTTTCCGGAACGCGCGCGGGGTGATGGCGCGACGATCGCGGAGTTGCACGCGTACGACGACATCGCCGGGTATCTGAGATCGCAGCGCGAGCTGGTGCGGATCGACTTCGATAACAGCTTCAATTTCGGCGATTGGGAAGGGATCGATGTGCTGACGGGTTTTGGCGCCGGCGTGACGTCGAACCTGCTGCTGCTGGAACGCTGGAAGCCGCGGGTGCAGGATTTGTTAGGGGTGACGTACACCGTGACGAAAACGCCGAACCGGCCGGAGCAGGAGTTGGCGTTTCGCGGATCGAGCGGGTTGAATGTGTATCGGAATCCGCACGCGTTTCCGCGCGCATGGACGCTGCACCAGACGGCGGCGATGAAGAATACCGGCGACATGCAGACGGCGCTGGCGGACCCCGGCTTCGATTTGAGCGCGGCGGCTCCCATGCTGGATGCCGGCCCGGCGCTGGAAAAGTGCGGGCTGCCGGACGAAGCGCGGGTGATGGGCAGGAACGCGGGGTCGGTCAATTTCCAGGCGCGGATGGGTTGCCGGGGGATGCTGGTGATTGCGGATACGTGGTATCCGGGCTGGTATGCCACGGTGGACGGCCATCCGGCGCGGATTTATGAGCCTTACGCGGCACTGCGGGGAGTGGTGGTGGAGCGGGGATTCCACAAGATCGAGATGCATTACCGGCCGCGATCCGTGTTGGTGGGGGGCATGATGAGCGTGGCGGGGATTTTGGTGGGGCTGGTGGTGGGGATGTGGGGAGGGCGAAGGGGGAGCGGGTCTGGAGACCCGCTGCAGGCGTAGACGCCTGCCCCACATGGCCGGCTGAAAGCCGGCTGCGGGCATGATTGCCCGCCCTCCGGTGCGTTGTAGAATGCAGAGGGGAGAATCATGCTGGGCATCGATGCGCGCGCGGCCCGCTACACCTGGACGGCGGCGCTGATCATCCTGCTGCTGTGGCTGGTGTACCTGATGCGCAGCACGCTATTCGTATTCATCGTGGCGCTGCTGTTCGGGTATCTGCTGTCGCCGCTGGTGAACGTGATCGACCGGTTCCTGCCGGGCAAACGCACGCGCACGCTGGCGCTGGCGCTGGCTTATCTCATTTTTGTCGCGGCGCTGTTTGTGGCCATTACGCAGATCGGCTCGCACGTGGTGGAGGAGGCCAATTCGCTGGTCAAATCGATGCCCGCAAAGCTGGCGGCGTTTGAGCAGCCTAATGCTTCATTGCCCGCGAGCGTGAACTCCTTCAAAGCGCAAATCGTGCAAAAGACGGAAGAGCAACTTTCCAAGAGCTCGACCGATATTATTTCTTCTTTGCCGCGCGCGGGGGTGAAGATCCTGAGCGTGGCGGGGAACCTGGTGTACCTGGTGATCATTCCGATACTGGGCTTCTTCTTCCTAAAAGACGGCAGGGAGATGCGGCAGCATTTTCTGGAGGCGATCGACGATCCGCGGCGGCGGGCGCTGGTGGACGACCTGCTGGCGGACGTGGATCTGCTGCTGGCGCACTACATGCGCGCCATCTTGTCGCTATCGCTGGCCACTTTCACTTCGTATTCGATTTTCTTCACTATTCTGGGGGTGCCGTACAGTATCCTGCTGGCGGTTCTGGCGGCGACGCTCGAATTCATTCCGCTGATCGGGCCTTTCGCGGCCAGCGTGACGATCCTGGCAGTGGCGGCGATGAGTGGAGGGCCGGTTGTGGGCGCGCTGATTTTCCTGGGGGTCTATCGCGTTTTCCAGGACTACGTGCTGTCGCCGATGTTGATGCGCGCGGGCACGGAGGTACATCCGCTGCTGGTGCTTTTCGGGGTCTTCGCGGGCACGGAACTGGCCGGAATTCCGGGGGCATTCCTTTCGGTCCCGGTGCTGGCGCTGATCCGGATCGTTTACCGGCGCATCAACCAGCAGCGCCTGGCGGCGGCGCTGTTGCATGCGACGCCCATCGAACACGGATGAAAGTTGCCGCGGGATGCCTGCTGCTGGCGTGTCCGGCGCTGGCGCACGTAATGAGCATGAGCTCGGGCGACCTGAACATCCACGGCACGCTGGCACATTACGAGTTGCGGCTGCCGCTGTACGAGATGCCGCACGTGGCGAATGCGGAGGCCTCGCTTTTCGCGCACCTTGCGTTTTCAAGCGGCGGGCAGGTGGGGCGACGGCTGACCTCTGAGTGCCACGAGGAAGCCGGGCAGGGATCGTATGTGTGCACGGCGGAATACCAATTCGCGGCACCGGTAGAGACGCTGGAAGTGGAATGCACTCTCCCGGCGGTGACCGTGCCGAATCACGTACATCTGCTGCGGGTGGAAAATGGCGGGAAGCGGGATCAGGCCGTATTCGACATTTCGTTTCCGCGGGCTACGCTGCGCTTCCGGCCGCCGACAGCATTGGAGACGGCGATCACGCAGGCCGGCGGAGGGGCGGTTCGAGCATTGGGCGGCGCGGCGCAGATCTTGTTTCTGGTAAGCCTGGTGCTGGCCGCGCGCAGCCGGCGGGAACTGCTGCTGCTGACAGGTATGTTTATGGGCGGGCAGATCGCGGCGGCGGCGATCGTGCCGCGCACGGCATGGCAGCCGCCGGCACGTTTTGTGGAAGCGGCCGCCGGTTTGACGATCGCGTATCTGGCGGTGGAGATATTGGCGCTGCCGAAAGCAGGTATGCGATGGCTCGTCGTGGCGGTGTTGGGCGGCTTTCATGGCCTTTATTTCGCTTTATTTCTGCGGACGACAGGATACTCAATGCTTTATGTATTGAGCGGGGCGGCGGCCGCGGAGGTTGGGGTGGCCGCGATTGCCGGGGCGGTATTCGCCTATGCGGGGAGCCGGTTGGCTGCGTGGAAACCGGTGACCGTTTGCGCGGCGATTTTGCTGGCTACGGGGATGGCTTGGTTTTTTGTGCGGTTGCGGGGGTAGGTGGGTTAAGGGCGGGCCAGGGCTTGCAGCAGGCTGCGGAAGCGGCGCCGGCTGACCTCCAGGCGCTGGCCGTTTTTCAGGACGACTTCACCGGAACCGCCGGGCAGCGGCACGACGTCCGCGATGGCGTTGAGGCAGGCGAGGGCCGCGCGGGAAATACGAAAGAAGCGGGCGGGGTCGAGACGCTGCTCCAGATCGTTCAGGGTGGGGTCCATCCAATACTGTCCGTTGTCCGCGACCAGGCGCGTGAGGCTGCCTTCGGAGGCGAAATAGAGCACGTGGGATTCGGCGATGACCGAATAGTGCGCGCTGTGTCGGACCAGAAATCGGGCGGGTCCGGGCTGGCGGCGCAGGGCTCGATCGAAGCCGGGTTCGCGGCTGCCTGGGGAGGGAAGCGAGCGGATGCGATCCAGAGCCTCGGCCAGGCGAGCGCGCGAGACGGGCTTTAACAGGGAGTCGACGGCATGCAGTTCGAAGGCCTCTACGGCGTATTGATCGTAGGCGGTGCAGAAGATCACGTGCGGGCGGGGGTGGGGGAGGCAAGCGGCGACGTCGATACCGGTCGACCCGGGCATTTGGATATCGAGGAGCAGGGTGTGCGGGTGAAGTTGGTCCACCATCTGCATGGCCTGCACACCGGTTTCCGCCTCGCCCGCGATCTCGATATCCGCATGGGACGCCAGCATCTGGCGCAGCCAGCGGGTGGGGGCCTCATCGTCGACGATCAAGACACGAATCAAGCGAGATTTCCTCCAGGCGCATTTCCGGGGTGCGCGGCAGATCGGGGGAGAAGCAGCGTGACGCGCGTGCCGTGCGGCCCATTCTCCCAGGATAACCGCGCGGAATCGCCGTAGTAGCCATGCAGGCGATCCGCCACGTTGCGCAATCCGTGGCCGTCGCCCGGGGTCTGGAGGGTAAAGCCGGGAGGGAAGCCGGGGCCGCTATCGGAGACTTCGACCGAAAGCAGGCAGGGCGCCATCCAGAACGGCGCGCAAGCCAACGATGCCTCGGCCGGAGACGGCGGAGACGCCGTGCTTGACGGCATTTTCGATGAGCGGCTGGATGCACATGGCGGGAATGGGGATGCGGGCAGCCTGGGGATCGACGGCATAATCCACTTGCAAGCGTTCGCCGAAGCGGGCCTGCTCCACGCGCAGGTAGGCGGCTATAAATTCGACCTCCTCGGCGAGCGGCGACCATTCGTTTTCGGATTTCGAGAGCGTATAGCGGAAGACGCGAGCGAGGTGTTCGATGGTCTGGTCGGCCAGCTCAGGCTGACACTGGATGAGGCCGCCAATCACGCTGAGGGTGTTGAAGAGGAAGTGGGGGTTGATCTGCGCGCGCAGAGCCTTCAATTCGGCGCGGGTGGTGAGCCAGCGGAGCTCCTGTTCGCGCTGCTCCTGGCGGTGAAGGTCCACCCGGAAGCGCACGTTTTCGAGCACCACACTGAGGGTCCCGGCAAGAGACTCGAGAAGCCGGCGGTCGTCGCTCAGGAACGGGATGCCATTAGGACGGGGGGCCAGCCGAACGTACCCGATCGACGCGTGGCCGCGTTCACGGGCGACGGCCAGGCCGTCCTCGGAATCGGGAATTGCGGACGGTGCGAAGATATCTCAGCGCGAGTCCGGAAAATCGTTTGGAAGCCGGCGGCGGCGCGGGACAGGAGATCGTCCTCGGCGGCCGCGATTTGAATGGCGCGGATGAACTGGCGTTCGGCACTGGCCGCGGTGTACGGGCGGCGCAGCCACACATGATCGACAAATCCGGCTACGTGGGGGTAAACCCAGGAGCCCAGGAGCCAGAAGGCGAGCAGGACCGCGGCGTAGATCCATGGACTCCATTCCGAGGGCGGGCGGATGGCGAAACAGAGCGAGAGGATCGCCAGGCCGAGACAGAGGAAGACGGCGCGCTTCACGAGGAGATCGAAGAAGGCGAGGCGCTCACGGTAATAGAGGCTGATGGCGAAGAAGGCGAGCACCAGATAATCCGGGACCTGGCCCACCCAGACGCCCCAACCACCCAAAGTGGCGATGGCAGAAATCAGCATGAGCAGGAGCAGGGCGCGGATCCAGATGCGGTGAGCGCGTTGGCCGGAGGGCGGGCGGCTGCGCGAAGAGAACTGGAGCAAGAGACCCGCGGCGCCGGCGGCGGCCAGCGTGATGGCGGGCGCGCGATACCGGAGATCGGCCGACATTGCCGGGAGGGGGGCAGCGCCGGCGAGGGCAGCGACATAGAACGCTATTAGCAGCGCGCGCCATGCGCGGCGGCGGGCAAGGCCGGGCGACTCGGTTTCGAAGACCAAGTGCAACATCAGCGGTGGGAGTAGGCCCGTGGTCACGTCTCGCAGCAGGACCATGGAGCGGCCGAGGGGGGAAGCGGAGCCATCCAGAAAAAAGACCTGGAGCAAGAGGTTATCGAGGAAGGCAGCCGCGCAGGCGAGGGTAAAGACGGGGAAAACGGATAGCCGGCCGGTGGTTCCGCGGCGGCGGCGTTCGCGCCAATAGAAGACGGTCAAGATGGAAAACACCAACGCGCCGAGGGGTGAAGATCGCCAGCGGCGCCATATCGAGGAGGTTGTAGACCATCAGTCCAGTTCTCCGGGGGCCATCATGGGGATGTCTCGATCACCTTGCCGGTCAGTTTCTTGAAGGCCGGCTGGATTTGCCAACTATAATAACTGTCCAAGAGGATGGCGCCACGCTTTCCATTTTCAGCCTGGTAGACGATGCCCAGAAGGCTGACGTCCTGCCATAGCCCGAAAAGTGAGCGAGGCTTGGCGGGAAGCTGTGCGCCATTCACTTCGGCGACACGCCGCCAAGCCAGGGGGCCGGCGCTCAGCGAAAGAATCTGCGAACCCTGGATGCGGACAGTTTGTTCGGGCGCAAAGAGCTTCTGGGGGGCGATCACCAGGACGATCGAATCGTTCGGAGCGATGGTGAGCCTGGTATCCCAATCGTAAGGGCTGGTTTTGATCGGGATGGTGCCGCCGATGTAGTGGATCTTGTTCCAGGAGCGGCGTTCCGCGGCGGCGCAGGAGGCGGCCAGCGCGGTCCCCAGCAAGATGTAAACGAGCGCCCGGCGCATGATGGAGCGACTTCAGTATACGAAGGGGTTGCGGCGCAGAACAACGGTTTCCCGGCGAGTGGCGCGGGTCCGATCTGACCGGCTGAGGACAGTTCTGAGCGGTACGGGCCACCCAACGGCGAATCCGGCCATTCAGCGGAAATCGTTGGTGCGGCGCGGCCGTTGCCTTTATCATGCTGGTGAGGGAAGGCCATGCGGAAGACTCATTTTCTCCGGTTACTGTGCCCGTTACTTTTGGCTTGCGCGGCGCGAGGGCAGGGCGTCCAAAATATGGACATCTACTGGCTGTTCGGCGGGCAAAGCAGCAAGCCTCAAACGGTCGGCGGTTCGCCAGTGACGGTGACCGGTGCGGCGGGGCTGAGCCTGGGCGTGGGGTACGGATATCAGATTGTGCGGGAATCGGCGGCCAGCCTGTGGATCGAAGTGTCGTCGGTATTCACGGGGGGGACGCAGGGCATCGTACCCGGGGTGTCGGGCACGTTCAACTGGGGGTGGAGCTGTTGGATATTGCCGGGGATTCGGGTGATGGTGCCGGTCGAGTCGCGTATCTCCGTTTATGGCGCGGGCGGCGGGGCGTGGCGAGTTTCAATGTGCCGCAGATCGCGCAGCAACCCTTTCCCCAGGCGTCGAGTACATCGACCACGCATGGGATTTTCGATTTCGGGGGAGGCGTGGATGTGCGGCTGAACCGGCAAATCAGCATCCGGGGAGAGGTGCGGGATTATGTCACGGGCGAGGGCTTGGGCGGGATTAGCGGGCGGAATCACCGGGTGGTTTCAGGGGGATTGGCTTTTCACTTTTGATGGGGCGCGCTAGAAGCGTGCGGGGCCCACGCCGTCATCGTCGGGCGAATTCCCAGCGATCCCTGGGTGCTTTCGGGAAACGGCCGGTTATTCCAGGGCCTGGTTTCTCGCAAAGGCGCCAAGATTAACGGCAAAGGGCGCCAAGAAGAGACGAACTTCTCGCAAAAGCGCCAAGGGACCGCCAAGTGCGCAACGGCAAGAGGGCTTTGCGTTTTTCAGACGTTAGTACCAGGGACCGCAACTTTGCGGCGGCGGGCGGCGTTTAACTACATAAGTGAAGTTCAGGACACTATCCCGGGCCATTGTTGCGGGCCTGAGTATGTGCCTGGCCGCGGCACCTATCCCACATAATCAGAGGGCAGAACACGCGTTGAACCGGCTCACGTTCGGGGCGCGCCCGGGCGATTTGGAGCGCGTGGAAGCGATGGGGGTCAAGAAGTGGATCGACCTGCAGCTTCATCCTGAACGGATCCCCGAGAATCCCGTGCTGGGGACCAAGCTGCGCCCGCTGGATACGCTGACCATGAGCACTGCGCGGATGCTGCAGGATTACCCGTCGCCGCAGCAAGTGAAGGAGATGGTGGCGGGCAGGCTTCCGTTTCCGGAGGATCCCGACAGGCGCATGATGGTTGACAGGCTGGCGGCGCGGCTCAAAGGAAAAGTGGACGGGGACGGCGGGCAGGGACATACGCCGGAATTGGCCACGCTGCTCGATGCGCGGCAACTCCGTATTCTGCGCGCGGGCACCGGACAGGAAAAGCTGGATCTGTTTGGATCGTTCCCGCAAGCGCGCCAGGACGAGTTGCTGGAGAGCATGGGACAAGGCATGCGGATGCAGTTATTCGCGGCCGCTTCGCCGGAACTGCGGCGCCGCATCCAGAGCGCCAACGGACCGCAGAGCATGGTGGTGCAGGATCTGATGGAAGCCAAGCTGCTGCGGGCGGTCTACAGCAACCGGCAACTGGGCGAAGTGCTGGCGGATTTCTGGTTCAACCATTTCAACGTCTTCATCGAGAAGGGCGCGGACCGTTACATGGTGACGTCCTACGAGCGGGATGCCATCCGGCCGCACGTGCTGGGCAAGTTCGAGGATTTGCTGCGCGCCACCGCGCAGAGCCCGGCGATGCTGTTCTATCTGGATAACTGGGAGTCGGTGGGGGCGCAATCGCCAGCCGGAAAGCGGCGGCAGCGAGGTTTGAACGAGAACTACGGGCGGGAACTGCTGGAACTGCACACGCTGGGGGTGGATGGCGGCTATTCGCAGAAAGACGTCGCCGAAGTGGCGCGCTGCTTCACGGGATGGACCATCAAGCAGCCGCAGCGGGTAGCGGAGTTCGAGTTCAACGCGCGGATGCACGACGGCGGCGAGAAGACCGTGCTAGGCGTACGGATCCCGGCCGGCGGGGGCATCGAGGACGGGTACCGGGTGCTCGATATCCTGGCGCACCAGCCGGCGACGGCGCATTTCATCTCGCGTAAACTGGCGATGCGGTTCGTGGCCGACGATCCGCCCGAAACGCTGGTGAATCGTATGGCCGCCACGTTTTTGAAGAAAGACGGGGACCTGCGCGCGGTGCTGAAAACGATGTTCGAGTCGCCGGAGTTCTGGTCGCGGGGAGCGTATCGTGCGAAGATGAAATCGCCGTTGGAGATGGTGGCGAGCGCGCTGCGCACGCTGAATGCGGACGTGGATTTCACATTCGGCCTGAACAACCAGTTAAACCAGCTTGGAGAGCCACTATACCGCAAGGCGGAGCCGACAGGGTATTCGAATTCCGGCGAGGAATGGTTGAACTCGGCCGGCCTGCTGGCGCGCATGAATTTCAGCATGGCGCTGGTGAACAACAAGGTGCCGGGAGTGAAAGTGGACGGCGCGCCGTCGGCGCAGGGCATCACATTAGGCTCCCCGGACTTCCAGAAGAAGTGACGCAGGTAAGACCATGACGACGCGCAGATTCTTCCTTCGCAACTCGGCGCTGGCGATGGCCGGCGCAGGTACGGTTCCGCTGTGGCTGGAGCGCGCGCTTTATGCGGCAGACGCGCCGTCGCCGCGCAAGAAGATCCTGGTGGCCATCTTCCAACGGGGAGCGGCAGACGGACTCAACATCGTGGTGCCGCACGGCGAGAAGCGATATTACGAGATGCGGCCGACGATCGCGGTGCCACGGCCGTCGCGCGGGGCGGGAAGGGAGGATGCCGCGATCGACCTGGATGGTTTCTTCGGCCTGCACCCGGCGCTGGCGGCATTGAAGCCGGTCTGGGATGACGGGCACTTAGCCATCGTGCATGCGGCGGGATCGCCAGATCCGACGCGTTCGCACTTCGATGCGCAGGATTTCATGGAATCGGCGACGCCGGGTTTGAAGGCCACGGCGGACGGATGGATGAACCGGGCCATGCCGCGCGAGGCGCAAGCGTCCGCGGTACGGGCGGTGGCGATGGGAGCCGTTTTGCCGCGCGCGATGCGGGGGGCGAATGCGGTGGTAGCGGTGCAGAACCTGAGCGATTTCCAAGTGCGCAACGCGGAGGCGGCCAGCGCTTTTCGGTCGCTCTACACCGACAGCCGCGATCCTATGTTGAACGCCGCGGGGCGGGAGACCTTCGAGGCCGTCGCGCTGCTGCAATCGATTGAGAAGCAACGCTACGAACCGGCCGCGGGCGCCAATTATCCGAAGGGCCGTTTTGGCGATTGTTTGCGGCAGATCGCGCGACTGATCAAGGCGGATGTGGGGCTGGAGATGGCTTTCGCGGATGTGGGGGGCTGGGACCATCACGTGAACGAAGTGGGCGCGCGCGCGTCGGAAGGGCAACTGGCCGCGCGGTTGACGGATTTCGGCGGATCGTTGGCGGCATTCTGGACCGACTTAGGGGACCGCAGGAGCGATGTCGCACTGGTCACGATGTCGGAGTTTGGGCGGACGGCACGGGAGAACGGGGACCGCGGCACGGATCATGGTCACGCGAATTGCATGTTCGCGATGGGCGGGGGCGTGCGCGGGGGCAAGGTGTACGGCCGATGGCCGGGCCTCGAGCAAGAGCAGTTATACGAAGCACGGGATCTGGCACTGACTACCGATTTCAGGGATGTATTGGGCGAGTTAGTGAGGGGACAGTCGGGGAATCGGGATTTGAGCAGGGTTTTTCCGGGGTATGCGCCGCGGGCGCAGGGGATTTTGGGGTGAGGTTTTGCGGGACTCAAGAGTCCCGCCGGCACGCTAAAGCGTGCGCCACGACTCCTATTTTGCGGTTAGGTAGCGGGTTACTTTGGGGTTGGCGGTGTTCCAGGCTGGGGGGGTGGGGTTGCCGGCCAACATGAGGAGCCCGAGCGCGATCATGCGGTCTACCTTAGCCATATTTCCGTAATCGATCTTCTGCCATATGTCACCCGTGTCGTGATAGCCGGGGAATTCGAAGGCCACCACGAGAGTGTGAGCCGGGATGCCGTGTTCGGCGAAGGTCTGATTATCGCTGCGGTCGAAGTAATCGTCGCCATTGGGCGCCTCGTATACATTGACACCGGTCAGTTCGCCAGCCTGCCGCAGGGTGTGCGGGAGGCTCGAGTAACCGAATCCAGTGAGAGTGGCGTTTGAGATTTCCGGGCCGGTATTGGCGTCGGTGCGGCCGAGTTGCTCGAGGTTCAAGTCGGCCACAGTCTTAGACAGCGGAAACAACGGATGGCGCACGTAATATTGCGATCCCAGTCCGCCTTCCTCTTCGCCGAAGAAAGTCATAAACACCAGGCTGCGCTTGGGATGGACGGGCATGGCGGCCAAGGCTTGCGCAATCTCTATGACGGACACGGTGCCGCTGCCGTCGTCGTTGGCTCCGGGGTCGACTTCGCCGGCGCGATTGCGGCCGATGTGGTCGTAGTGCGCAGTCAACAGGATGTATTGGCTACGCAGTACGGGGTCCGATCCGAGCAGGAGGGCGGCTACATTTCGCACTGTCACGGGGGTGGCGGTGGGTGTGGGAAGCTTGATTGAAAGGGCGATTCCGGTCTGGCCAGGTTTCGCCGCGCGCAGGAGGGCGACGGCTTCGGGGTCGCGCAGGATCAGGCGCGGGATGTCGCCGAACGCGGTGTGCTCTTCGTCCGCATCGATCAGGCGAGGGATATCCCGCGGGCTGTCGTCGCCGGCCAGTTCGACGAAGGCGGCGGGCTGGAGTGCGGCGGCCGCTGGATGGGTGGCGCGGCCGTTTCCCGGGCCGGAATTCAGCAACAGCACTTTTCCCTGCACATCGGTTGCGCGCAGAGCGGCTTCATCGGCGACCTTGTAGAGCGGCACTGCGGACAGATCGAGCGGTCGCCGGCTGATCACGGTGGTCTGGGCGCGCGGATCGAGCGGCTTGCGCGAGTCATCCTGGATGCGCAAATCGAAGGATGCGGCGGGCTCGGAGATCCGTAACATGTGCGCGGACTGGAAATATCCATCGTCGCCGGCGGGTGCGAGGCCCGCGCGGCGGAACTGGGCGGCGATATAAATGGCGGCGATATCGAGGCCGGGAGAAGGCGTGTCGCGGCCTTCCAATAAATCGGAAGCTATGAAAGATAAGTTGCCGCGGAGGGAATCCCCGGAGATGGAGGCCAGGGCGCGATATTGTTCGGGAGCCGGCGAGAAGTTCTGGGGGGCGGCGGGCGCGGCCAGAAAAAAAGCCAGTAATTGTACAAAATAAGTTTTCATTTGTTTCTAAATTATAAGCTGTAAAATTCACCGGGCGCAGGCTATTTCCATTGACTCGGCTCTATCGCGCCACGTATGCTCAACTAGGTACCCTGGAGGATAAGACGTGAAAAAGACCTATATTATGACGATTCTGTTGCTGGCGGCCGCGGCCGCGAGCGCGCAAGATACGGCAACTAATAGCTACACACAGACTAACCTGGTGTCGGATATCGCGGGGATGGCGACTTTCACCGATCCGCACCTAGTCAATCCGTGGGGTCTTTCGCGAAGTGCGGGATCGTACTGGTGGGTATCGGACGCGGGCACCGGCCTTTCCACCCTGTATAACGGCGTGGGAGATATCGAGTCTCTGGTGGTGACTATTCCGCCGGCGACGGGATCGGGAACGGGCTCACCGACCGGCACGGTGGCGGTGGGCAGCGCTTTCGTTTTTGTCACTCTGGACGGAACCATCCAGGAATGGACATCCGGCACCAAAGCCACGATCAAGGTGAACCACTCGACCAGCGGGGCTGCTTACACGGGCTGCACGGAGGCGAAGGACGGGTCGACCGAGCTGATCTATGTGGCGAATGCGGCGGGCGGCATAGAAGCGTACACAACGGCATTCAAGCGGGTTACTCTGGCGGCGGGGGCGTTTGAAGATCCCAACGTTCCGGCGGGTTACACTCCTTACGGAATCCAGTCAGTGGGAACGAAGATCTATGTGACATTCTCCGCGGCGCCAGGGGCAGGCGGATATGTGGATGTCTTTACGCCAGCCGGTAAGTTGCTGCTGAGTTTCGAGCAGGGATGGTTCAATGAGCCGTGGGGGATCGCGCAAGCCCCGGCCGGATTCGGGAAGTTCGCGGGCGCCGTATTGGTGGGCAACGTGGGCAGCGGGCAGATCGGAGCATACAGCGCGACGACCGGGAAGTTCTTGGGATTGATGGCGAACGCCAACAAGAAGGCGATTGCGATTCCGGGGCTGTGGGCGATTTATTTCGGAGGCGGCAATTCGTTTTCGGGGCCGACCACCTCGCTTTATTTTGCGGCGGGGATCGACAATTATTTGCACGGGTTGTTCGGTACTATTACGGCCAATTAGAAACCGGCGGGCGAGGCGGGACCTAAGAGTCCCGCCGGCACGCCAAGGCGCGCCACGGTCAAAGTTCACAGGTTGCTCCATTGACTCGGCGGCGGGGCGGGTTTTATACTCTTGGTGGTAATGGAGGAGGTAAGGATGAAGAATGTCTTAATGGTGGGGGGCGCGCTTTTGTTTTGCATGGGGGCCAGCGCGCAAAACTCGTACACGGTGAAGAACATCGTGACCAATTCGAAGGATCCGCGGCTGGTGAATCCGTGGGGTCTATCGCGTCCGGCGAGCCCGAAGCCGAGTGAGAACGAATGGTGGACGTCGGACCAGGTGACGGGTCTCTCGACTTTGTATGACGCCAACGGAACGGTTGCCGGATTAGAAGTGACTATCCCGCCGGGGAACGGCACTGGGATAGGCAGTCCGACGGGAACGGTAGCTACTGCTGGGAATAATTTTGCGTTCGCGACGCTAGACGGAACCATCTCGTATTGGCTGGCGACGGCCACACCGGCGAAGCCCGGCAAGCAGTGCGCGGAATGCCATGTGACTACGGCTACGATCATGGTGAATAATTTTGCAGCGGGCGCATCTTACCAGGGTCTGACGATCGCTAAGAACGCCACGAGCGGAGCGGAGACTTTCTACGCGGCGAATGCGAACGGCGGAGTTGAAGCTTACGACGCCACGTCATTCGCGCCCGTGACACTGGCGCCGGGAGCTTTCACGGATCCGAAGGTCCCCAAGACTTATTCACCGGCGGGCATACAGGCGATCGGGTCGAAGATCTGGGTGACTTACAACGCCATCGCGGGCGGCGGGACGGGTTACGTGGACGCTTACAATACGAACGGGAAACTGCTCCTGCGGCTGCAGAATGGATGGTTCAATCAGCCGTGGGGAGTGGCGCTGGCGCCCGCGAATTTCGGCGCGTTCAGCGGCATGATCCTGGTAGGGAATACGGGCAGCGGGTGGATCGGGGCTTACAACGCCACGACCGGCGCTTTCCAGGAATTTCTGGAAACCAGCACCGGGGCGGACATCACGCTCCCGGGGTTGTGGGCGATCGCATTCGGCAACGGGAGCACGGAGGCAGGTCCAACCAACGTGCTGTATTTTAATGCCGGGGGGGCGAATCAGACGACCGGCGTATTCGGTTCGATCACGGCAAACTGACGTTTTGGTGGGCGGGACTTAAGAGTCCCGCCGGCACGCTAAAGCGACCGCCACGGGCTTCATGGGCGGCCAGCGCTGACTTCGCGATAGACTTCGAGCACCTCGCGCGCGGTACGTTCCCAGCTATAGCGGGCGGCTTGGGCTTTGCCTTTGGCGATGAGATCGGCACGGAGATCTTCGTCGAGGAGGGCCTCCTGAATCGCGCGGGCAATTTCAAAAACATTCTCAGGGTTCACCAGCAGGGCAGCATCCCCCAAAACCTCAGCTAAAGCAGCAATGTTGGAAGCCACCACGGGCGTGCCGGTAGCCATGGCTTCGAGCGGGGGCAATCCGAAGCCTTCATAGAGCGAAGGAAAGACGAACAGGGCGGCGCGCTCAAAGAAGACGCGGAGGGCTTCGAAAGGGACGAAGCCGAGGAAGCGCACGGCCTTTTCGACGCGCGTCTGGATAACGGCGCGGCGGACGGAGGGAAAGCGGGAGATCTCGTCGCCGATGACGATGAGGCGCAAGTCGCGATAGACGGGGTGTTGCGAGAGATGCTCGCGAGCCACTGCAAAAGCTTCCACGAGGCGCGGGATGTTCTTTTGGGGGCGGATATTGCCGGCGTAAAGCAGGAAAGGATATGCGACCTGGTAACGCTCCAGGATTTCGCGGGAGCGAGCGGTGGCGGTGGGACAAGAGAAATCGGGATTGGGCGCGTTGTGCGCGAGGTGAATGCGGTCCGCAGGGATGCCGAGGGCATCATGGACGTCGTGCCGGGTGGCTTCCGAGACGGCCAGGATGCGATTGGCGCGCAGCAATCCGCGGCGCAGCAGGAAGCGGCGGGATTGCATGCGCAGTCCGGACGCGGTGCCGAAGAGCAGGCTGGCCATATCGTGGACAGTCACTACATATGGCTCGTGCATGAACAAGGGCACCTGATTCAAGGGAAGGTGGACCACGCTGGGCGCGAGGCGATGCAGGAACAAAGGAAACGCCACGTGATTCAAAGAATATGAGTCGGCGCGGCGGTAAGTCACGATTTTGAAGTTAGGCGGCAGTCCGGAAAACAAACCGCGATCCTCGGCCAGCGCCACGAGTATGTAGTTATTGGACGGATCGATGACGCCGAGCGAGTGGATCAGGCTGCGTATGTAAGTTCCGATGCCGAAGTCGCGGACGCGGCGGACATCGATCACGATGCGTCGGGGCATGGCCCGTGATCAGGCGCGCGCGAGGACGGCCTGACGTCTCCAAGCGTAGAGGGGGAAGCGCTCGGTAAGAGTCTCGACCTGGCGGCGCACGGCGGCGATGGCGTCCTCGGAGGCGATGTTGTGCAGGACATCGGAGATGAGGGAGGCGACCTCGCGCATTTCAGGCTCGCGGAAGCCGCGGGTGGTGACGGCGGGGCTGCCGAGACGGATGCCGCTGGGATTCAGGGGCGGATTCACGTCGAAGGGGATGGCGTTCTTGTTGACCGTGATGCGGGCGCGGTCGAGGGCGGCTTCGGCCTCTTTGCCGCGGATGCCTTTGGAGAAAACATCGACCAGCATGAGGTGGGTATCGGTGCCGCCGGAAACCACGTGGAATCCGGCATCGATGAGGGCGGCGGCGAGCACCTGCGCATTGGCGACGA
The DNA here is from genome assembly GCA_050011755.1 of Bryobacteraceae bacterium. Taxonomy (GTDB): domain Bacteria; phylum Acidobacteriota; class Terriglobia; order Bryobacterales; family Bryobacteraceae; genus Bog-159. The sequence goes on from JBEKIM010000029.1 coordinate 16,349, forward strand.
CCTGCTTCTGATACTCCACGTAGCCGGGTTCCATGGCTTCCTTGAAAGCTACGGCCTTGGCGGCCATGATGTGCACGAGAGGGCCGCCCTGGAGTCCCGGGAAGACGGTCTTATCGACGGCGGCGGCGAATTCCTCCTTACAGAGGATGAGTCCGGCGCGAGGGCCGCGCAAGGTTTTGTGGGTGGTGGTGGTGACGATGTCGGCGTACTGGCAGGGATTGGGGTGGAGACCGGCGGCGACCAGACCGGCGATATGGGCCATATCCACAACGAATAGAGCGCCGACGGAATCGGCGATCTGGCGGAAGCGGGCGAAATCGAGCACACGCGGATAGGCGCTGGCTCCGGCGAGAACCATCTTGGGGCGATGTTCTTCGGCGAGGCGGGCCAGTTCGTCGTAGTCGATACGCTCGTCGTCTTTGCGCACGCCGTAGGGCACGATATGGTAAGTCTTGCCGGAAAAGTTGAGCTTGTGGCCGTGGGTGAGGTGGCCGCCGTGCGCGAGGTTCATGCCGAGGACGGTGTCGCCGGGCTGGAGGATGGCGGCGTAGGCGGCTTGATTGGCCTGGGACCCGGAATGCGGCTGGACGTTGGCGTGTTCGGCGCCGAAGAGTTTTTTGGCGCGGTCGCGGGCGAGGTTTTCCACGACATCGGTGAACTCACATCCGCCGTAGTAACGTTTGCCGGGATAGCCTTCGGCGTATTTGTTGGTGAAGATGCTGCCGGCGGCTTCGAGGACGGCTTCGGAGACGAAGTTCTCGCTGGCGATCAGTTCGAGTTGGGAGTGCTGGCGATCGGCTTCGTGGAGGATGGCCTGGTAGACATCGGGGTCGACTTCGGCGAGGGGCCGGGACATGCGCTGCGATTCGGGGGTTTTCATGGCGGGTAAGTCGATTTTAGCATGGGGGTGCGGCGGGGCTGGTGCGTTGGCGCCGGGTAAACATTCCGGTTTCTCGCAAAGGCGCCAAGGGACCGCCAAGGGCGCAAAGACTGCAAGACAAAAAGGCGTTTCGATATATCCGTCCCTTCTTGGCGGGCTTGGCGGTTATCTTGGCGCCTTCGCGAGAGACCGCCGCAGACTAACAGAGCTTTCTTCCTACGGGAACTGAAGCGCAGGAGTCATTTGGCCTGGGTAGATGGCCCTGCCTGCGCGGATGGTGTAGCGTACGGCTGCAAATGCGCGCACATCATTGGAAGGATCTTCATCCAGGAAAACCTTATCTGCCAGGAATCCTGGGGCAAGCCGGCCGAGGCGGGCGGATTCGGCGAATCGTTCGGCCGGCGCGGTTGTGAGCGATGCCAAAATCTGGCGAAAGGTCATTCCGGCCTCGCCCATCAAGGCAAACTCGTTGGAGGTGTCGTAGTCATCCATGTAGCCGACATCGGTGCCAAACAGAACCACTCCATCCGAAGGCACCCAAGTGCGCAATTGCGCGACACCTGACGCCACAAACTGCTCGCGTTGCGAGGTGCGATCATTGCGCATTTCGTGCCTCCAGAGTTTGAGGGTTGGGATCACAGAGACGCCTGCCTTCTTCATCGGAACGAGCATCGAGTCGTCAAGCACACCGGCGTTTGGTATGGTGTGCAGTTACGCCGGCTCCGACGCGCCCGGCGTTCAGGAGTCCCTCACGGATTTGAGAATGCGCAAAGACGAGTTTGCCCCGAGAGTGAGCCTCCTGGGCCGCCGCCGCAATCTCACTCTCAGAGAGCGCGGCTCGAGGCCAGCTTAAACTTGTCGCGTAGACCTTGATGCCATCCACACTTTCGTCGAGTAGCTTCCTGGCCGCGGCGCCGGCTTCCGCGGCCTTGGACACCTCCGGGAATTCAATCTTCATGGTCCGACGACATCAGGATGTGCTGCTCCGGTGCGCCGCCTTTCGGGTAGATAATCTCGCCGGTCGTGTGCGGGGGCACGGAATTTCACCCGACACAATGCGCTCGCGGAGCCGGCGAGTGTTCTCCCACTTTGAACCGGTGTCGAAGACGCTAGTAAACCCGTAGCGAGTTCAGCATGTCGTGCAACTGGCCGGTCAGCTTTCGCGGGACAAAGTGAACGTGGCTGTTCCAGAGGCCTGCCGCGATCGTCAGCCCGGAGCAGTCCAGGACTTTGACGCCGGGTGACAGTTTGACCGAGTTTCCGGGTCCAACCGCAGCAATCCTACCGTCCTTAATCAGGACGACATCGTTCAGGATGGGGGCCTCGGCAGGGCTGACGCAGATGGTTCCACCTACGAGGGCCGGCTTGCCGGTGGCAATTGAGCCGTCTTGCGCAAAAAGGAGCCGCATACGCTTTCGGGCACGGGTCCGGTACGCAGAAGTTCGCGGGCTGCGTAGCGGAGCTTCCAGGCACCATTCGAATTTATCGGAGGATGGTAAACTGGTCGCACCGCATGCTTTGGAGCAGAGTTTTTATTCCCACACTGCGCGACAACCCCGCCGAGGCCGAGGTCGCCAGTCATCAACTGCTGCTACGGGCCGGTTACATCCGGCAGGTGGCGGCGGGGATTTATAGCTATTTATTTCTGGCGCAACGCGCGCTGCTGAAGATCACGGGGATCGTGCGCGAAGAGATGGATGCGATGGGCGCGCAGGAGATGCTGCTGCCGGCCCTGAATCCCGCGGAACTGTGGCAGGAATCGGGGCGCTGGGAGGCTATGGGGGACAACATGTTCCGGCTGAAGGACCGCTTTCAGCGGGACCTGTGCCTGGGCATGACACACGAGGAATTGATGACCGCAACGGCGCGGGGGGAACTGCGCAGCTACAAACAACTGCCACAGATCTGGTACCAGATCCAGACCAAATTCCGCGACGAGGCGCGGCCGAAATCGGGGCTGCTGCGGGTGCGGCAGTTCATCATGAAAGACGCCTACTCATTCGACATGGATGCGGCGGGCCTGGATGTCTCTTACCGCAAGCACTACGACGCGTACTGCCGCATCTTCGAGCGGTGCGGCCTGGAGTACCTGATTGTGGAGGCGCATTCGGGGGCGATGGGTGGGAGCCAGTCACACGAATTCATGGTGGAAACGGAGGCAGGCGAGGACTTGATCGTGAGGTGCGGGAAATGCGGCTACGCGGCGAATCGGGAGAAGGCCGTGGCGCAGGCGGGCGCGCCGGGGACGCCCGATGCCGCGGGCGATCTGACACCGGAGGAGTTTCACACGCCGGGGCGGAAAACGATCGCGGAAGTGAGCGCCTTCACGGGCCTGCCGGAAAGTTCGCAGATGAAGAGCCTGGTGCTGATGGCGCACGGTAAGCCGGTGCTGGTGCTGCTGCGCGGCGACCATCAACTGAGCGAGACCAAATTCGCGGCGATCAGCGGAGACGCGGCGTTTCGTCCGGCGCATGCGGCGGAGATCCGGGAAGCGTTCGGGGCGGACCCAGGGTCGCTCGGTCCGGTAGGAGTTACACGGTTGACTATTTTGGCGGACGGGGCACTGGAGGGCCGGCGCAACATGATCGCGGGGGCGAACAAGGACGATTACCATTTGCGGCATGTGACACCCGGCGAGGACTTCCAAGCGGAATTCATGGACTTGCGGCAAGTGGAGGCGGGAGACGGATGCATACAGTGCGGCGCGCCGGTGGAGATTCGCAAGACGGTGGAGATCGGGCATATTTTCAAGCTGGGCTACAAGTATTCCGAGGCGATGGGACTGCATGTGACTAATCCGGAGGGGCAAGAGGCGACGCCGATTATGGGGTCTTATGGGATCGGCATCGAACGGATACTCTGCGCGGCGATCGAGTTATACCATGACAAGGACGGCATGAGTTTGCCGGCGGCGATCGCGCCGTTCACGGTGGTGGTGACGCCGGTGAACCTGGCGGACGCGGCGCAGAAAAAGGCCGCGGAAGAGATTTACGGCGCGTGCCTTGGGCTGGGGCTCGACACGCTGTTGGACGATCGCGACGAACGGCCGGGCGTGAAGTTTAAAGACGCAGACCTGATTGGCGCGCCGTTCCGGATTACGGTGGGCAAGAAGATAGCCGGAGGGATGGTGGAACTGGTGGAGCGGCGAGGCAAGAAGACTGTGGAAGTACCGGCAGGGGAAGCGGCGGCGCAGGTTGCGAATCGGGCGAAAGGAAAACATGGCAACTGACTGGGGGGGAATCCGCGGCGAATTTCCTGCGTTGGCGGAGTGGACCTATCTGAACACGGCGACGTTCGGACAGATGCCGCGGCGGGCGGAAGAGGCGGTGGCGCGGCACTTCGCGCGGCGCGAGGAACGGGCTTGCGCGGACTTCGCCGGATGGTTCGAAGATGCCGACCGGATGCGCGGACGCATCGCGGAATTCATTTGCGCGGAGGCTGCGGACATCGCGTTCATCCAGAACGCGTCGGCGGGAGTGTCGCTGCTGCTGGGGGGACTAAGCTGGAAGACGGGCGACCAGATTGTCACGCTGAAAGACGAGTTCCCGAATCATTACTACTATCCACTGCAACTGCGCGGTGCCGGCGTGGAATTCGTGGAGACCGCATGGGAGAACTTCTATGCCAGCCTGACGCCGCGGACGCGGGTGGTGGCGATCAGCACGGTGAACTACGCGACGGGGTTCCGGCCGCCGCTGGAGGAGATATCGGAGACACTGCGGCGGCGCGGAATTCTACTTTGCCTGGATGGGACGCAGAGCCTGGGGGCGCTGCGGTTGGATGTCTCGCGGGCGCGGCCGGATCTGCTGGCGGTGGACGCTTATAAGTGGCTGCTGTCACCGAATGGCGCGGCATTCATGTATGTGAGTCCGGAGTTGCGGGAACGGCTGGCGCCGGCGGTCATCGGATGGCGCAGCGACCGGAACTGGCGGCAGCACGAGAATCTGAATCACGGAGCGCTGGAGTTCGCCACGACGGCGGAGAAATACGAAGGCGGCATGCTGCCGTTCGCGCTGTTGTATGCGATGGATGCGGTGATCGGGATGGTGCAGGCGATCGGGGGGGAGACGGTGGAGCGGCGGGTGATGGAACTGGCGGAGAAGACACGGGATGTGCTGCGGGCGGCGGGGGCGGTGCTGCCGGGGGACAGCCAGCCGCACTACGATTCGCAGATAGTGACAGGGCGGTTTGCGGGGCGGGAGGCGGGGGATATTGTGCGGGAGTTACAGGCGCGGAAGGTGCTAGTGGCGGCGCGGCACGGGAATCTGCGGGTGTCACCTCATTTTTATAACGATGAGGGGGATTTGGGGCGGCTGGGGGAGATCATTAAAGCGTGGTAGGAAGCCGGCTGAAAGCCGGCTGCGGGCACGATTGCCCGCCCCACTGAGGCGAAAAAAATCCCTCTCCCCGGCACTAACCAAGTGCCTACTCGCTGGCGATTTTGAATAACGTCCCGCCGCCCCCTGGACCCGACAAACCGCAGGTTCCATAGAGGCTACCGGCCGAATCGAGGGCGACGCCGGCGCCGGGCCCTTCGCCGTCGGTCGCGGGGGAAAAAGCGTGCAGCACGCTGTAGGCGCCCGTCGTGTCGATCTCGAAGACCACGCCCGCGGCGGTTGGATGCACAGAGCCCGATCCGCCCAACGAGGCAGTTCCATAGAGGTTGCCGGCCGCGTCGAGGATTAAAGCGCCCGACGGTTGGCCGCCGTCTTCGGAAATGTCCTTGAAACTGTATAGCGTGGAGAAGTTGCCCGCCGCGCTGAGTTTGAACACCATACCACGATCCTGCGCGCCGCCGCCGAAGCATGTTCCATAGAGATCGCCGGCCGCGTCGGCAGTCACGCTGTTGCAGTTGCTGCCATCCGTCGCGTAGGCAAAGTTGTGCAACACGCTAAAAGCGCCCGTGGAGTCGATCTTATATAGTACGCCGGACCCTAACACCCCGCCGTAGTAAGTGGTCCCATAGACGTTGCCCGCCGAGTCCAGGGCCAAACTGTCGGGATCGTATCCGTCGGCGCCGCCAGTGAAGGTATGCAGAATGGTCTCCACGCCCGATGGCGTGAGTTTGTAAATCACTCCTTCGCCGTTGGCGCCACCGCCGCTGGCAGCGCCGTAAAGGTTGCCGGCGGAATCGAGCGCCAGGCCGAATGGGTAGGTCCCGTCGGAGCCCCCGGCGAAACTGTGCAGAATGGTTTCCCCGCCCGAAGGCGTGAGCTTGTAGACCATTCCATGGTTATCGGCGCCCGCATTGGTGGCCACTCCGTAAAGATTGCCTGCCCGGTCCAGTACAACGTTGCCCACAGGGTTCGCCCCGTCCGTGCCGCCTCCTTGAAACGCATGCAGCACGGTTTCCCGGCCGTCCGGGCTCAGCTTGTATACGACGCCTAAGTTCAGCGGGATTCCGCCGCGATTAGTGGTTCCAAACAAATTCCCGGCGGCATCCAACGTCACGCCGGAATACGGACCCGTCCCGCCAATCGCCGGCTGGAAGTTATCGAGCATCTTGAAAGTGCCCCCCGCTTCAATCTCGTAAACGATTCCGGCCGATCCGTCATTCGACGACGTCCCATAGAGGTTACCGGCCGTATCCACGACCGGCGTGGCGTTTGGGCCGATCATGCCCGTCAAAGCAATCCCCGTGAAACGTATAACGATTTGAGGTTGCCGTTGGTTTCGAGCTTATATACGGAGCCTGGAGCCCCGGATGTGAAATACAGGTTTCCGGACGTGTCGCGCACCAGTTCGGAAGGCACCCCGTCGAATTCGGCGAGTGCGGTGAGGTTTCCTGCGGGGTCCAGCTTGTAGATTAGGTCCTGCGCTCCACCATAGAGGCTTCCCGCTGCGTCTAGAATGACGCCACTGGGACGGCCGTATTGCCCGAAAGTATGTAGCACGGTCACCTGCCCCGACCGGCTCAGCTTGAATACCGCCCCCGTCCCGTATTCGCCGCCCTCAAGCGTGGTTCCATACAGATTTCCCGCGGCATCCGCGGTCACGCCTGAGGGGTAGACACCTTCCGATCCGTCCGTGAAGCCATAAAGCACGGTCTCCTGGCCAGACTGGCTGACCTAAAACACCACGCCGTAGTTCTGCGGTCCACCCCCGGCGGTGGTCCCATACAAGTACCCGGCCGCATCCACGATTAGGTTCGAGGCAGGCCCGCTGCCGTCCGCCCCGCCGGTGAAGCGGTACAGAACCGAGTAGCGCCCCGACCAATCGATCTTGAACACGACGCCCGCGCCCGACCCAAGCTGGCCCTGCCCGGTGCCCCCTTGGAAGGTGGTGCCGTAGAGATTGCCGGCCGAGTCCATGACGACGCCGGCGTAAGGGTTACCGCCATCCAGGCCGCCGGTGAAATTGTGCAGCACGGTTTCGCGGCCGTTGGCATCCAGTTTGAACACCACGCCGCTACCGTCTAGGTACTCGTTGGATTTGTTTCCGCCATAGGCAGTTGTGCCGTAAAGGTTCCCGCTGGCATCGCGATAAAGCGGCGCATAAGGCGATGCGCCATGCGGGAAGTTCTGAAAGCTATCGAGAACCGAAAAGGTTTGCTTTGGGCGCCACTGGCGCCGAAAGCGCAAGCGAGCATGAAAAACAGGCTGTAAGTCTTCCGCACGACCCCTACCTCCGTGGGAAACCAATCTTTAAACCCTAAACCGGCGAAGGGCTGCTCTTGTCGAATCTACGATTGTAGGCGCTGCTGAATAACCGAAACTCTCTGCCATTCTGCGAACCGCCTCGGACGATGCCTTACAAAATAATAGATCAGTGCACCGATGATCTGGGTGAACACGATGATGAGAATCCAGACTATTTTGTCGTTTCCGGCGCTCGGCTCCTTAGTGGCGCAGTCCATCAGCATCCAGATCCAAAATGCGAAACCGGCCAAGAAGAGCAGGAGAACACAAAGTACGAAAAGTGTTTGTAGACTATTCATGTAAAACTCGTTCGTATTGTACGCCCGCAAAACACGAGAACGCAAGTAAAATCGAGTGCCGGCACGTTAGGCCAAGTCGGGGCTTCGACTCCATCAGCGCCTGGGCCACCACCGGCCGCCACCTCTCAAACAACTCACGCCGCTCGTCCATTTGGCAGTTGGGATTTTGATTTTTGTCCAGGCGGCCTTCTCCGGCGTGTACAGCCCGTCCCTGCGCTCGGCGACGATGCCTTCCAAGTCCTGTTCGCAAACGGCTCGGAACGATTCGGTTCCATGGGCGTCGATGTGATCTGCGTACAGGACTGTCGCTGACCCGGCTGGCACGAGCGACTGTTGTTTAGCGTTCGAATACAGGCATGTTTCGCAGATCTCGCCCGTTCAACCAGATGACATCGAATGCGACGAATTGCTGCGGCGAACGGCGTAGTAAGGTCGAAGGAGGGAATAGAAAACCGGCTTGCTAGCGGCGTCAATATGGACGATCTCGCCGTCCAGAACCGCATTCTCTACTCGGCTGAATTCGGCGATGATGCAGCAAAGTGTAGGCCATTCCAGCGGATCGCGCAGCCGTGACGCTCTGTTTCGCGGCACGGCTGCGTGACCGCGGGGGTTAAACTGCGCCGTGTTTACGCTCGAAATCCGCGAGGGTCATGGAGCCGCGGCGAATGTCTTCGATACTGTCCTGAATTTCTTCGATTTCGCCGGGGGAGAGGGGCTCGTCGGAGTCGAGAAGGGATTCCAGGTAGCGCTGGGCGGCATGCAAATCGCCGGCCGGTGAAAGTTCTTTCCTGGCTGTCATTGGGACCTCCTACACATTAGTAGAGCACGGGGCGAGCAGGGCGAGCTTTTGCTCCCCTAAGACACTCATGCGTGCGGAGTGGGTAGGGTAGGGGGCTTGAGGGCGGGGAGTTTGGGCGCGGCTGGGAGCTTGGGGGGTACCAGCTTGTATCCCTTGGGAATCTGAAATAGGGCCGCGGGCGGTTCCGCGCCTTTGGCGTTCTTCAATACGCTGCTTTTCAGGCTGGGCATTCCGGTGGCTTTGGTGAGGACTGGGATTTTCAGCTTGGTGTGGGTCCAGACCTCGAGGGTTTGGAGTTGAGCGGGCGGTTTCGCCGAAGGCGGCGCGGGCGGTTTCGGGGCGGTGGGTGGTTGCACTCCTGGCGCCTGCGGTGGTGCGGGCGGTTTGGGCATGCCGGGCAACTGCGGCAGTGCGGGCGGTTTGGGCAATGCGGGGGCCTTGGGCAGTGCGGGCGGCTTGGGCAGGGCTCCGAGCGGGGGCGCTGTGAATTTAGACGTGGGAAGCCCTTTCAGTGCGGGCGGCGCGGGAGGTTTGGGCGGCTGGAACGTGTACAACTTGCCTTCGGTAGGATGGCCGCCAATGATTTTGGGGCCCAGATCCTTGACGTGGAGCAACGGGGAGGCCGGCGGCGTTGGCAGATGCGGCAGACCGGCGGGAGGCGTGGGTGCAGTGGGCGGGGGCGGCGCGGAGGGCGCGTGCGGAGGTGCGGGCAGGATGTGGGCCTCACGCTTCACATGATCGAGCAGAATGGTCTGATTTGCTCCGGGCTTAGAGATCAGTCCGGTCTTTCCGAAATCGAGATGGGTTTCGCCTTGACTGGAGCGAAACATTTTCCACTGATGGACCTGCGGCAATTTGCCCGGGGCGGCGTGCATCTCGGTTTCGTATTCGGTGCTCGCGGGCGGCAAGGGGGTGGGCATGGCGTCTCCTTCCGTTCATTATGACGCGGGCAAGAACAAGACGGCGGACTGAAGTTCGCCGCTGCACGCTGAAGCGTGCGCCACGTACAATGATCGTTTGCTGGATTTGCCTTTCATTTTATTTGGCGCTTTTTTCACTCTGGCTGTGGCTTGGATGCTGGGCAGTGTCTGCCTGCGCCGGCTGGCGGCGTCGTGGACGCTGGCGCTGGCGGTGGGTGCCGCGGCGGAAAGCACGATCGTGTTTCTGATGCTGGTGGCGCACGCCGGGCACCGGGGTCATTTCATTCTGTTGGGTGCGATTTGCGCGGCGTTGTACTGGTGGATGGGGCGCGGCGGGGAGCGGCTGGCTGATCCGGTGCAGGCGCGGGCGGACCGCGTCAGTATGTACCTGGCGGGCGGGGCGCTGGGGTTCTATGGCTTGTTGTACCTGATTAACGCGATGGCGCCGGAGCTGGAGCCGGACGCCCTCGGATATCACCTGGGACTGACGGCCGAGTACGTTCGGATGGGCAGGTTTCCGCGGCGGGTGGGATTCTTTGAAATGGCCCCGCAGGGCCTGGAAATGCTCTTTGTGCCGGCCTTCGCGTTTGGGCGGCACTCGGCGGCGAGGCTGGTGCATTGCGCCTTTCTGTTGGCGAGCGCGCCTTTGATGCTGCGGATCGGGCGGCGGCTGGGACTGCCGGACAACGCGGCGCTGGCCGCGGCGGTGCTGTACTTCTGCGCGCCGGTGGCGGGGGTGGCGGGCACATCCGCCTATACGGACGCGGGCGGAGTTTATTTCACGCTGGCCTCTTTCTACGCGCTGCTGGTGTGGCGCGACACGCGGGACATGCGGTACCTGGCGGTGGCGGGTGCGACGGCCGGGTTCTGCTACGCCATCAAGTTTCCGGGTGGGCTGGTGGCGGTGCTGGCGGTGGTTTTCGTGGTGGCGGTGGAGCGGAGGATACGCATCCGGCAAGTGGCGCTGGTTGCGGGTACGGCAATGGCGATGGCATCGCCATGGATCCTGCGTGCGTTGGACATGACTGGCAATCCGGTGGCGCCGCTGCTGAGCGGGGTTTTCCACAACGCCTACTTCCATGCGTCGATGGAGGGAAGTCTGGCGGCGTCGCTGGGATCGCTGGGGGCGGTTCCACGGTGGCGGGTCCCGTATGAGCTGATTGTGGGCGGGGCCTTTAATGGCACGATGGGGCCGGTATTCTTCGCGCTGCCGCTGGGATTGCTGGCGCTGCGGAAGGGGGCGGGCCGCTTGTGCTGGGTGGCGGCGGCGCTACTGGCGGCGCCATGGTTCTGGAATACGGGGGCGCGTTTTCTGATGCCCGCGCTGCCATTTCTGGCGCTGGCGTTGGCGCTGGGCCTGGCGATCAGCTTGCCGCGAGAGGCATTGTGGGTGGTGGTGGCGGCGCAGGCGGTAGGCTGCTGGCCGCAGGCGATGCGGCTTTACCATCCGGAGTACACGTGGCGGCTGGAGCGGATACCGTGGCGGGCGGCGCTGCGGATTCAACCCGAGCAGGAGTATCTGACCGAGTATCTGACCGGTTACTCTGTAGCTCGGCTGATCGAGGAGCACACGGCGCCGGGCGAGCGGATCTTCTCGATGATTCCGGTGCCGATCGCTTATACGGACAGAGAGGTGCTGGAATTCTGGCATTCGGCGGAAGCGGCGCAATTGCGCGATACGTTGAGAGTCGGTTTACGGACGAACGATACGACCTTCGACGTGAGGGCGCAATGGACGCCACAGAAGATGCAGGCGATTCGGATTCGCGTGCCACAACGTTCGCCGGCGGAGTGGGTGATTCACGAGATCAAACTCTTTGCGGGCGACGGCCGCGTCTATGGAAACCCGCGATGGCAACTGGACGCGTGGCCCAATGTTTGGGAACTGCCGCTGGCCTTCGACGGAAACATGGCGACGCGCTGGCACAGTTGGGAACCGCTGCGGGCGGGGATGTACGTGGAGGCGGATTTCGATCGCGAGTTGGAGCTGAGCAGCGCGGTAATGACGTCGCCCACGGCATATTACGCGGTGCCTTTCGAATTCTACGGGCGGGAACAGGATGGATGGCGTTTGCTGACGAGCCAGGCATCGGTGACGCAACGGCCGCTGGGGGATTTGAAAACGGCGGCGACGCGGGCGGTGCGGGCAGCGGGGTTCCAATATATTCTGACGGACGATAACATCAATGGGAACGGGTTGCTGGGCGCCACCGTCCTGG
>JBEKIM010000030.1:0-28066 GCA_050011755.1 Bryobacteraceae bacterium
TGTTAGAAATCAGCATGAGTTATTCCTTGGGGTTGGATTTGGGGATGGGATGAGGCGTCCATACCCGATTTCATTTTAGGGCCAAGGTGGATGGGGAACGGCGGTATGTGGAGGGTGGGAGTTAGTAAGTAGCGCGGGTGCAGTTAGATGCGGCGGAGGATTATATTATGCAGATTGGTGACCGTATACCGGCAGCGGGACTTAAAAGTCCCGCCGGCACGCTAAAGCGTGCGCCACGGGCAAGAGGCCAGTCATCATGAGAAAGTCCAAACTCGAGGGCGGAACTCTTGGGTCCCGCTGCAGTGATGAATTCTTACAGCAAGGTGAACGGCGCGGGCGCATCCGCTTCCCGCAGCCCGCCGTTCGTCAATCCGCCGATTTCAACGTCGGCCAGGCGATTCGGCTCCACGGCGTGCGCCATTTGCACCTTCAGATAATTGCCGCTCAGCGCCGTGCCGGACTCCTGCAGCGTCACCACCGAAAGCCGGCGCCCCACCATGCGGATCCTGAAATCCAGGTTCTTGCGCGCCGCCAGCTCGCGCAATACGCGGTTGCGCTCTTTGCGCACCGGCATCGGCACCGGGTCGGGCATTTCGGCCGCCGGCGTGCCCGGACGCTCCGAGTACGTAAACACGTGCAGGTAAGTGAATGGCAGGCTCTCGATAAACTGCCGGCTTTCTTCAAAATCCGCGTCCGTTTCCCCCGGGAATCCCACCATCACGTCGGCCCCCACGGCGCAATCCGGCATCAGGCGGCGCGCCCTTTCGATGCGGTCCGCGTAGTGCCGCGGCCGATATTTGCGATGCATCCGCCGCAAGATGCGGTCGCAGCCGGATTGCAGCGGCGCGTGAACGTGCCCGGCGATCCGCGGCGACGCGGCCATCACGCCCAGCAGATCCTCCGAGAAATCCATCGGCTCCACGGAGCTCAGCCGCAGGCGTTCGATCGCCGTCTCATCCAACAGCCGGCGAATCAGGTCCGCCAGGCGCATCCGGCTGCCCGGCTCGCGCCCCCATCGGCCCAGATTGATCCCGCTCAGCACCACTTCGCGATAGCGCCGGCTGAGGCCGCGCACCTGCTCCACCACCTGGTCCGCCGGCGCGCTGCGGCTGCGCCCCCTCACGAACGGAATAATGCAGAACGAGCACCGGTTGTTGCATCCGTCCTGGATCTTCAGGTTAGGACGCGTGCGGTCGCCCGCGGCGTCCTCCACCGGCGCCGACAGAAAGTCGTGCTGCGCGAAAATATCCCCTACCCAGATATTTCCGTGATACGGCGCGGCACTCACCAGTTCGGCGATCTGCGTCTTGTGCGAGTTTCCGACCACCCATTCCACGCCGGCCATGGCGGCCAGTTCTTCGGGCGCGCGCTGCGCATAGCAACCTGTCACCAACATGCGCGCCGCTGGATTCTCGCGGTGCACCCGCCGGATCGTCTGGCGCACGTCTTCGTCCGCGGCCTGCGTCACCGTACAGGTATTCAAAACCACCAGGTCGGCGTGGCTACGCTCAGCCGCCGCTTCCAATCCTTTGGCCGAAAGCAGTGTCTCGAGCGCGGCGCCGTCGGCTTGGGTGGCCCGGCAGCCGAAATTTTGGACGAAGAACTTACCCACTTACCCCATTATAGGGGTCCCGGTGGCGTCGCCCGCGCCGCGCGGAATGGCGCCGGCCTTACCAGCCGCCGTGCGCCATCGCCTCGCGCGCCAGCGAGACCACTTCCGGATTCACCGTCCGCCGGAAGTCGCCCAAGGCGACGCGTACCACGTCCCGGTGCGTTCCGGCATTAAAAGCGATCTGTGCGTCGGCCAGCAGGCTGCTGTCCAGATAAACCGGCATGCCGTACAGATTTCTCCGCGAGGAAGACAACCACCTTAGCCACCTCCTGGGCAGGCAGGTGTTCGGCTGCGGCAACTTCGCGGGCCGTGTAAGCAAGCGGGTGAACGGTGTGGGTGTAGGCCACGCCGCTGTGGTCCAAATGTTCCTGGAGACGGACTAACAGCGCCATATCAACCTCCACTGGCCGGTATTGTAGCGCCGCGCCGCCACGATGGGAAGGCCGCCGCGTCGCCGCGCGCTAACATGGCCGGATGGAGAGCGCCTGCCTGTTTTGCCGCATCGCGGCGCACGATGCGCCGGCCGCGATCGTCTTCGAAGACGACCGCGCGCTGGCATTCCTGGACCACCGCCCGCTCTTTCCCGGCCACTGCCTTCTGATTCCGAAAACGCACTACGAAACTCTGCTGGATCTGCCTCCCGATGCCGTCGCCCCCTTGTTCGGCAACGCCCGATTGCTGGCCGGCGCCGTAGAGCGGGCCATGGAGAGCGAAGGATCGTTCGTCGCCATCAACAACCGCGTCAGCCAGAGTGTACCGCACCTGCATATCCACATCGTCCCGCGCCGTAAGAAAGACGGATTGCGCGGCTTCTTCTGGCCGCGCGGAAAATACGAAAGCCCGGCGGAGATGGAACGCGTCCGGGAACGCGTCGCGGAGGCGATGATTAACTTCCGATAACTCGCGGCCAGGCGAATTAGGTGGATCGTGGCGCCGCGCATGCTAGCATGTCCGAAGAGAGTTATCCGGTATGCGCCCTGGGCGGTCCCCCGCGCTTGATCTGCAGGTCTGTTTTCCCGTCGCGCGAGAGGCGTCCCGCTACCTGTGGATGCTTCCCTTCGCCCTGGCGGGCATCCTCTTCTCATCCTTCTGGTTCCGCGCGGAGGCGCCCCGTATCGTCGCCGGCGTCAACGACTTTATGGGGATTTACGCGGGCGCACGCCTGGTGGGCACGCCCGCTCAATTCAACGCGGAGGCCTACATCCGCGAGCAGGAGCGCGCCACGGGATGGTCGGCGCCTTCCATCCTTTTCACTCGCCTGCCGGCATTCGCCGCCCTGCTCCGGCCGCTCGGAAAGCTGCCCTACCGGCGCGCATACATCCTCTGGCAGACGGCGTCGCTCGCCGCATTCGCCGGCTTCCTGATCTTCTGGCCTACTCTCCATCGCGCTCTCCTTCTGTGCGCTGCCTGCTGGTCGTTCCCCCTGTTCGCCTGTTTTGCCGGCGGCCAGGATATCTCGTTCCTCCTGCTCATTCTGGCTGTGGCGTGGCGTCTCGGTCCGTCGCGGCCGTTCGCCGCCGGCGCGATGTTGGCGCTCTGTGCGCTGAAATTCCATCTCTTCCTGGTGCTCCCCGTATTTCTCATCGCGCAACTCCGTTGGCGGATGCTGGCAGGAGCCACCGTGGCCGGCAGCGCCATCGCCGCCATGTGTTTCGCGGTTGCCGGTGCCGGCTGGCTCCCCGATTACGCGCATTTCATTCTGCAGGGACAGACCAACCCCAACGTGCGCGCCATGCCGAATTTGCACGGCCTTCTGGATGGCCTGCCGCACAGCCTCGCCTGGGAGATCGGTGGAGTCATCCTGGTTGCCGTGGCAGTCGCCTGGATCGCCCGGCACGCCAGCTTCTCCGTGGGTCTGAGCGCCGCGCTGGCCGGGAGCCTGCTGGCCAGCCATCATGCTTATCCTGCCGACGCGCTCTTGCTGCTCCCCGCCCTGCTGACTCTGGCCGGATCGCCGCGCATCCCCGTCCGCGCGATCTCAATTCTCCTGTTGTCCCCGCTCCCGTTCCTCGTCGCACCCATGGTTCCGCTCGCCGCACCCGCGCCGCTTCTGTTGGCCGCCTTGCTGCTCGTGCTAGCCGTTACCGTGACCGCGCCGCCCCATCCCCGCCCCGCCCGATTCGCAGCCGCCGCAAGTTAGAATTCGGGTATGGAATACGTCAATTTGGGAAAGGCCGGCGTGAAAGTCTCGCGCATCTGCCTCGGCGCCATGACCTATGGCTCGAAACGCTGGCGCGAATGGGTCCTGGAGGAAGAAGAAAGCCGCCCCTTCATCCGCTGCGCGCTTGAGCTCGGCATCAACTTCTTCGACACCGCCGACATGTATTCGCTGGGCGAGAGTGAAGAGATCCTCGGACGCGCGCTCAAGGACTTCGGCCCTGCGCGCGACCGCGTGGTCGTCGCCACCAAGGTATTCAACCCCATGGGCGACGATCCCAACCAGCGCGGCCTTTCGCGCAAGCATATTCGCCACGCCATCGACGATAGCCTGCGCCGCCTGGGAACCGACTACGTGGACCTCTACCAGATTCATCGCCTGGACTACACCACCCCGATCGAGGAGATCCTGGAAGCCCTGGACGATGTCGTGAAGCAGGGCAAGGCGCTCTACATCGGCGCCTCTTCGATGTTCGCCTGGCAATTCGCCAAGATGCTGTATACGGCCGATGAAATGGGCCTGACGCGCTTCGCCACCATGCAGAACCACTACAACCTGATCTATCGCGAAGAGGAGCGCGAAATGCTGCCCCTGTGCCGCGAAGAAGGCATCGGGGTGATTCCCTGGAGTCCGCTGGCGCGCGGCTTCCTGGCGGGCAACCGGCGCAAGGAAGATTTTGGCGAAACCATCCGCTCGAAAACGGACGAGTACGCGCACGGCATGTACTATCAGCCCTCGGATTTCGCCGTCGCGGACCGCGTGGGCGAGATCGCCCGCGCCCGCGGCGTACCGAATGCCCAGGTGGCCCTGGCATGGATTCTGCACCAGCCCGGCGTGACCGCGCCCATCGTGGGAGCCAGCAAGATGCAGCATCTCGAAGACGCGGTGGCCGCGCTCAGCTTGAAACTGGACGAGTCCGAGCTGAAGATGCTGGCCGAGCCCTATCAGCCGCACCGCGTGCTGGGGCATTCGTAAGGCGGGCGGCGGAGCAAGCGGGTTGCTACCAATTCACCAGCCGCCGGATCCCGCGCGCCTGCCTCTTGCTGGCAATGAACTCCTGCTCGTTGCTCAGCGTAATCAGCCAGCGCTGGCTGCTCAGCGCGCTCATCTTCCGCACATGATCCACGTTCACCAGCGTATTCCTGTGAATGCGCTGGAAACTGCTGCTCCGCAGCCGCTCCTCCAGCACTTTCAGCGTCTGCGTAGCATGGTAGCGCTTGCGCGCGGTGGTGATCCAGACGATTTCGCCCTCCGCATGGAATGCGAAAATCTCGTGCGCGTCCAGCAGAAAATACTCCGCGCCCGCCTTGCCCACGATCTTCTTGAGCCGCTGCCCCGGCAATAGGGGATCGGCAATCTCCTGCAGCCGCGCCAGCCTCTCCACCGCCTCCTGCCCGCTGATGCGCCGGGCCTTCTCGATGGCCTCTGCCAACCGGTCCTGCCCCACCGGCTTCAGCAGGTAATCGATCGCGCCCGCATCGAACGCCTCCAGCGCGTACTTATCGTAAGCCGTCACGATCACGATTACCGGCATGTGCGCGCCGCGCCGGATCTTACGGATCACCTCGAACCCGCCCATCTCGGGCATCTGCAAATCCAGCAGGACCAGGTCCGGATGCCGGCCGGCAATCTGGTCGAGCGCCGCCGCGCCGTTGTCCGCCTCCCCCACCACCTCCACGCCCGCTATGGATTCCAGGTCCTCGCGCAGCACCCTGCGCGCCACCGGCTCGTCGTCCACGATCAGCGTTTTCAAAGCCATTCCGGAAGAGTGGCCGGGCATGTTCGATCTCATCATAGCGCGGCCTTCCACTCACCGAATCGCAGCGCCTCCACGCTACAATCGAATTAACCCCGGCATGTCCACCGAAGTCAAAGCCGCTCCTCGCGTGCATCAATTCTTCTCGCGGCAGGGCGCGCTCTCCAAGTGGCATCCCAATTACGAATACCGGCCCGGTCAGTTGGCCATGGCCGAAGCCGTCGAATCCGCCCTGGCGGACCGCAAACACCTGATCGTCGAAGCCGGCACCGGCACCGGTAAGACTCTCGCGTACCTGGTTCCCGCCATCCTTTCCGGCAAGCGCGTCGTGGTCTCCACCGGCACCAAGAACCTGCAGGAGCAGCTCTTCTTCAAAGACATTCCATTTCTCCAGCAGCATTTTTCGCGCCCGCTGCGCGTCTGCTACATGAAGGGCCGCAACAACTACGCCTGCCGCCAGAAGATCTACGATGCTGATCGCGAAGCCATCCTGACCGGCCTCGAAGAAGTCGCCGATTTCCAGATCATCCAGGCCTGGGAACAAACCACCGAGTTCGGCGACCGCGCGGAAATCAAGAAGTTGCCGGAATCGAGCACTGCCTGGGCCAAGGTGGACGCCCGCAGCGATCTGTGCACCGGCGCCAAGTGCAAGCAGTTCGAGCGCTGCTTCCTCACCCTGATGCACCAGCGCGCCCAGCAGAGCGACATCATTATCGTCAACCACCACCTGTTCTTCGCCGACCTGGCGCTGAAGGAGGTCCTCGAAGACGGCGATACCGAAGGCGGCATCCTGCCCGAATATGACGCCGTCGTGTTCGACGAAGCCCACGAAATCGAGGATGTTTCCGGCCAGTATTTCGGCGTTTCCGTCAGCAATTACCGCTTCCAGGAATTGCGGCGCGATATCTCCGCGGTGGCGCGCGCCAAGGAATTCGGCTCGGCCGAACTTGATCGCATCCTAGACCGTTTCGAAGAGCTGGCCACCCACCTGTTTTCGATCCTGCCCGCGCCGGAGGGCCGCGCCGCCTTCACCGGGCGCGCCGAATTCCTGGAACGTAACGAAGAGATTTACGGCCACCTGCACTCCGCGCTCGAATTGATCGGCTCCCACCTGAAGCTGCTGAAGAGTCCGCCCGTGGAAATCATTCCGCTGCAGCGCCGCGCGGTGGAATTAGGGCTGGCCCTGCGCTTCGTCCTGGAGAGCGACGACCAATCGTACGTCTATTGGGCGGAGCGCCGCGGCCGCGGTTTCTTTCTGCAAGCCACCCCCATCGACGTCGCGCCGCTGCTCGCCGACCGCCTCTTCGATAACGTGGAGACGGTGGTTCTCACCTCGGCCACGCTGGCCGTATCCGGCGGCTTCGACTTCGTGAAAAAGCGGCTGGGGATCGAGCAGGCCCGCACCCTGGTGGTGCCCGGCCACTTCCAGTATCAGAAGCAGGCTCTGCTGTATGTACCTCAGCACCTGCCCGATCCGCGCAGTCCGGCTTTTTCCAAGGAAGCTTCGAGCGAAGTGACCCAACTGCTGAAGCTGAGCCGGGGGCGCGCCTTCGTGCTGTTCACCAGCTATCAGCAGATGCGCCTGATGTACGACCGCATCTCGCTCGATATCGATTATCCGACGCTGCTGCAAGGCACCGGCCCGCGCAGCGCCTTGCTGGAAGAGTTTCGCGCCACCCCTAACTGCATCCTGTTCGCGACTTCGTCGTTCTGGCAGGGCGTTGACGTCCCCGGCGACCAGTTGAGTTGCGTCATCATCGACCGGCTGCCCTTCGCCGTCCCCAGCGATCCGATCGTCGACGCGCGCGTGCGCAAGTTGCGCGACGAGGGCGGCAATCCCTTCTACGACTATCAGGTGCCGCAAGCGGCCATCGCCCTAAAACAGGGTTTCGGACGCCTCATCCGCAGCCGTTCCGACCGCGGCGTGCTCGTCCTGCTGGATAACCGGATCACCAAGCAGCGCTACGGCCAGGTGTTCTTCGACAGCCTGCCGGATTACGGATTTACAACCAAAATCACCGATGTGGAGAGGTTTTTCGATGTTTGAAGTTTCCGTGGAAGACACCTTTGCCGCCGGCCACGCGCTGCGGAATTACAAAGGCAAATGCGAGAACGTGCATGGCCACAATTACCGCGTACAGGTCACCTTCAGCGGTCCGGAACTGGATTCCACCGGGCTGCTGGTGGATTTCGTGGTGGTCAAGAAGCTGATGCAGACGGTGGTCGACCGGCTGGATCACCAGTATCTAAACGACCTGGCGCCCTTCGACGTGCTGAATCCTTCCGCCGAGAATATGGCCAAATACTTCTACGACCAGATTTGCGGAGGCCTTGGACAGACTACGCCCGTGAAACTGGGACAGGTGCGGATCTGGGAGACCGACACCAGCAGCGCCGTCTACCGGCCGTAGTATGCAGCGTTCTTGGCGGTAAAGTCGGACCACTTTTCCGGCAGGTCGTCGAGCGCGAAGATCGCCGAGACCGGGCAAACCGGCACGCAGGCGCCGCAGTCGATGCATTCGACCGGGTCGATATACAGCAATTCCGCCTCGGCGTGCCCCGCTTCATCCTTCTTGGGATGGATGCAGTCCACCGGGCAGGCGTCCACGCAGGCCGTGTCTTTGGTTCCAATGCAAGGTTCAGCTATAACGTATGCCATTCGATAAAATTCCCCAGTAAGAGATCGACAATACCATAGGGCCGAGGGGAAACACAAGGCACACTTGCACGGTTAATGGCGCGATGTCCCGCGAATCTCAGGGCGCCCCTACTCCGTAGTGGCCTTCGACTCGATCAGCCCCCGGATTTCCGCGATCACTTCCGCCACCGGCTTGGCCCCCTGATCCCCTTTTTTCCGATGCCGCACCGATGCCTGCCCGCTCTGCGCTTCCCGGTCCCCCACCACCAGCATGTACGGGACCTTCTGCAACTGCGCTTCCCGGATCTTCAGATTCACCTTCTCGCTGCGCTCGTCTACCGTCGCGCGGATGCCCGCCGCATCCAACTGGTCGCGCACCGCCCGCGCGTAGTCCGACTGCCGGTCGGTGATCGGCAGCACCACCGCCTGCACCGGCGCCAGCCACACCGGAAACGCGCCCGCGTATAACTCGATCAGGTACGATACCATGCGCTCCATGGTGCTCACGATGGCGCGGTGAATCATCACCGGCCGGTGCTCTTTGCCGTCCGGTCCGATATAGTTCAACTCGAACTGGCTTGGCAGGTGGAAGTCCACCTGAATCGTCGAGTAAGTCTCCTCGTGGCCCATCACATCGGCGAGTTGGATGTCCAGCTTCGGTCCGTAGAACGCCGCCTCGCCCGGAGCCGACACATACGGCAAACCCAGCGAGTCCATGGCCTCCCGCAGCACGCGCTCGCCCAAATCCCACATCGCGTCGTTATCCACGAACTTCTCTTTGTTGTTCCGGTCGCCCAAAGAGAGCCGGTAGCGGTACTGCGTAATGCCCAGGTCGCGGTACGCCTGCTCCACCAACTGCATCACCCGCGTAAATTCCTCTTTGATCTGCTCCGGGGTGCAGAAAATATGCGCGTCGTTCAGCGTCATGCACCGCACCCGGCTCAATCCGCTCAACGCCCCCGACCGTTCGTAGCGGTACATGGTACCCAACTCCGCGATGCGTACCGGCAAATCCCGGTAGCTGTGCCGCTTCGATTCGTAAACCAGAATATGGTGCGGGCAGTTCATGGGCCGCAGGACCATCTGTTCCGTCTCCAGGTCCATCGGCGGAAACATGTCTTCGTGATAATGTTCCCAGTGGCCCGAACGCTGGTACAGTTCCACCTTGGCCAGGTCCGGCGTGTAAACATGCTGGTATCCCGCGGCGCGTTCCCGTTCCAGGATATATTCCTCCAACACGCGGCGGATCGTGGCGCCTTTGGGCAGCCACAACGGCAAGCCGGCGCCCACCAAGTCGCTGACGGTGAATAGTTCCAGCTCTTTGCCCAACTTGCGGTGGTCCCGCTTCTTGGCTTCTTCGAGCTTCGCCAGATACTCGTCCAGATCTTTCTTGCTGAAGAACGCGGTGCCGTAGATGCGCTGCAACTGCTTGTTTTTCTCGTCGCCCTTCCAGTAAGCGCCGGCGATGGAGAGCAGCTTGAAAGCCTTGATCCTGGACGTGGATGGCACGTGCGGGCCGCGGCAGAAATCGATGAAATGCGGGCCCAGCGTGTACTGGCTGAAGATCTCGCCGGCGCGCTCTTCGATCAGTTCCTTCTTCATCCAGTCGTCGGCGTATTTGCGCAGGCCCTCGTCCTTCGCGGTCATCACGCGCTCGTAGGGCAGATCGCGCGCCTGGATCTCCCACATGCGCTTCTCGATCTTCTCCAGGTCCTCCGGCGTAAATGCGGCCGGCCGGTCGAAATCGTAATAGAAGCCGCTCTCGATGGGCGGGCCGATGCCCAACTTGGTTTCGGGGAACAACTCCAGCACGGCCGCCGCCAGCAGGTGTGCGGTGGAATGCCGGTAGACCGGGAGAGCGGCGGCGTCTTTCGGAGTCAGTATCTGGAGCGCGGCATCTCCTTCAAAAGGACGGGTCAGATCGTATAACTCGCCATTGACCTTGGCGACTAAGGCCGCGTCGGCCAGGCGTGGGCTGATCGCGCGCGCGACATCGATGGGCCGGCTCCCCGCCTCCACGGACTTTTGACTGCCGTCCGGCAGGGTAATTTGGATGTTACTCATAGGAAATACAAGGTTAACACGGGGCCGTTGTCTTCCATGTTTTGTCCTGTTTTATCGGCGTGAATTGGCGGCCATAAATACCTTTCTTCAACTCGCGGCGCCGTATTGCCGAAGCCCCTGAATGATAACCTCCAGCATCTCCTCTTCCCGGTCGATCTGCACGCCGATCCGCAGCCAATAGAGCGGCGCCGGAGACAGCAGGTGCCCTGTATCCTCGCCAAGGTTCACCAGGTCTTTCTCGGTGGTCAATACCGCCTGAATGCCTTCCTCCCGGAACTGCCGGCCCATATATCGCAGCTCCCGCGGATTGTACTGGTGGTGATCCTCAAACTCGATGCGAATCGCCGTGTGCAGCCCCAGCGACTCCAGCGTGTGCCAGAAGTATTCCGGGTTACCGAGTCCGCAGAAAGCCGCCACTCGCGCGTACGGCAGCCTATCCGCGGCTACCGTTCCGCCCGTCGCGGCGTCTACCCACGCTTCCGGCTGTGCGCGGGCATGGAACACCGGCGCGCGCGCATTCTGGCGACGCAGAAAATGCTCGGCTGCCTGGGCCACGCGTCCCGACTCGCTGCGCGTCACCACGAAGATATCCGCGCGCGACAATGCGGCCAGGGGCTCGCGCAGGCGGCCCAGCGGCAGCGGATACCCGCCGCCAAACGGATCCAGCGCATCCACCAGCACGATATCCAGGCTACGCTCCAGCCGCGCGTGTTGAAATCCGTCGTCCAGCACGATCGCGTTCACGCCGAACTCGTGTTCCAGCAGTTGGCCCACGCGCCAGCGGTCCGCGCCGATGCCCACCGGCGCAATCCCCGCCCGCAGGAAAAGCTGCGGCTCGTCGCCGGACTGGCCCACCGGAAGGTGTGCGCCCGCTGCCACGGCCTGCTCCGCTTGCGGCGAGTGGCGGCCGTACCCCCGCGTCAGAATGCCCGGATGCCAGCCCGCCTCCTTCAACCGGCGCGTCAGGTGCAGCACCATGGGGGTCTTGCCGGTCCCGCCTGCCGTGATGTTGCCCACGCTGATCACGGGCGCGTGCAACCGTCGCCGGCGCCTCATGTTGCGTGCGCGATTCAGCCGCTCCCCCCAGATCCACATCCGCGACAGGATCCACAGGAAGGCGAAGCCGGGCTGCGCCGGGCGGTAACACGGGACGTGCTTGCCGAAGATCTCCCGCGCTTCGTCCGCGGCCAGGGCGGTGGCTCCCTGCCGGGCGCGCGCGCAGGCTGCCGCCTTCGCCCCCAATTCCGCGGCTCGTGCGGGATTCTCCAGCATCTCCGCAACCGCCCCGGCCAGCCCCGTCGCATCCAGCACTTCCACCAACGCCCCATTTGCCCGGAAATCGGCGGCGATCTCCGCGAAATTCTCCATGTGCGGACCGGTGATAATGGGCCGCCCAGCCAACGCCGGCTCCAGGATGTTGTGGCCCCCGCGCGAGGCCAACGTTCCGCCCATAAACACCACGTCCGCCAAGCCGAACAGGCTGCCCAATTCGCCGATCGAATCGAGCAGCAGCGCCCCGGGCAAAGCCAGATCCTCGCTGCCGGTCATCGATGAGCGGCGCACGAAGGCAATGCCCGCGCGTTCCAGTGCCAGCGCGGCCGCGGCGAAGCGCTCCGGTTTGCGCGGGGCCAGCAGCAGGAGCAAACCGGGTTGCCGCGGGCAAACCTGCTGGAACGCCGCAATCACGGCCGCGTCTTCGCCCGGATCGCCGGCCGCGGCCGGAGGCATGGTGCTGGCTGCGATCCACACGGCGCGCGGGCGCACCCGTTCCACCAGCCTGCGCACCGGCGATTCCTCCCCGGCCGCGCGCGCTGCGAAGTCATATTTCAGATTGCCCGCGGCCCTAACCTTCTCCGGCGGCGCGCCGATCGCCACCCAACGTTCCCGCATCTCGTCGCTTTGCGCCAGCACCAGATCCACCTGCGTCAGCACTCCGGCAAAGAACCAGCGCCAGGCGCGATAGCGCCCAAAAGCGCGATCCGAGATGCGGCCGTTGATCAGCAGCAGCCCCGCTCCGTCCCGCTGCGTCTCCCGAAACAGGTTGGGCCAGATTTCGGTCTCAACGACCATCACGAGCGACGGCCGCAGCGTTCGAAGCACCCGCCGCACCGCAAAAACGTAATCCAGCGGCGCATAGAAAACGCGAGCGGTTTCACTCAGCTTCTGCACGGCGATTTCGTATCCGGCAAGAGTGGATACCGAGACGAACACCGGCGAACGGGGCAGGCGTTCGCGCAGTTGCCGGACCAGCTCTATCGCCGCCATCACCTCGCCAACCGAAACGGCGTGCAACCAAATCGCGCCCGGGACGGTCTGTCTAAAGGAAGCGGGCAGGTATCCGCAGCGCTGCCTCAAGGAACTGAGGTAGGCGCGCCGGCGCAGGCCACGCCCCAGCAAATAGAGCGCAACAATGGGCCATCCAAGCGCCTGAAGGAGGCGGTAAAGTAAATAGATGCCTTTTATTTTCAAACGGTTGGCTCTCCTCACGAGTATAGCTATGCTGCTCGCGCCAAACAAGGCGTTGCCTGCCAAAAAGGAGGAGCCCAAGTTCACTCCGGCCGCGGCGGCCAGTTATGCTTCCCACCAGACCAGCGAGAAGATCACTATCGGCGTGCTGCCGTATTTCAACGATGAGGACACCCTCCCCGTGTTTGGCAAGCACAACCCTTATAAGTATGGCGTGATGCCCGTGCTGGTAGTCATCCAGAATGACAGCGGCAAAACCATCAAGGTGCAGTCCCTGCAAGCGATCTGGGTGATGCCCAGCCATGATCGCGTGG
This sequence comes from Bryobacteraceae bacterium, assembly GCA_050011755.1. GTDB lineage: Bacteria > Acidobacteriota > Terriglobia > Bryobacterales > Bryobacteraceae > Bog-159. Next base: position 13,009 of record JBEKIM010000030.1, read on the forward strand.
AGGCCACTCCCGCCAGGGACGTCCGCTTCCTGACCGCGCCCCAGCGTCCTAATACCGTGCCGGGACCGGCCGGCATACCCCTCGGGCACAAGAACCCGCTGGATACCTGGGAGATCGAAGGCCGCGCCTTTGCCGCCGAAATGCTCCCGCCCGGTCAGTCGGCCAGCGGCTTCTTCTACTTCCAGACCGGATATCAGCGCGGCGCCAGTCTCTATCTCAGCGGATTGCGCGAGGCCGAATCCGGCCGCGAGCTCCTCTATTTCGAAATCCCCATCGTCGACAAATAAAGTGGATCTGGTTCTGTCTGACGCCGTGCTACGCTTAAGTCAGGTAATGACCTAGGGGATCGCGCCCGAATCCCTCTTGGCTTCGTCGTTTTTTTCAACCAGCACAAAACAAGTCACTTATTGGGTTCGATGGTAATAAAACGGCAACAATACAGTTGCCGTGGCGGACTTCCCGCGCAAAAATGCCTTTCGTCGGTGCCATATGAAACAAAAAGTGGTACTGTGTCACAGATACACGACAGGCTGCTGGCAGTAACAGGCTGCCATTCGAATTGAGGGATTATGGGTCGACAGCGGGTGAGTAGGACGAGTGTGTGCGCGTTGTTCCTGGCCTTTAGCGCCATCAGCGGCTGGTCGCAAGACCGGCTGACCTTTGAAGCCGCATCCGGACAGCCGGCAGGGGCGGCCCGGTTTGCGGTCCACGCCACCGGCTACGACGCGGTCGTCCAGCCGGATGGCCTGGCGCTGAGTGCCCCCACGGGCGGTGCGCCGCTCCGGCTCAGGCTTCTGGGAGCCAGTGACCACCCCACAGTCTCCGCCCTCAACCCCTCGACAATCGTCTATCGCCACGTATACACCGGCGTCGACCTGACCTACTATGACAGTCGCGGCCGCCTGGAATATGATTTCGCGATTGCGCCGGGCCACGATCCGGGCCAGATTGCGTTCGCCGTGGACGGCGCCTCCCATGTGAGCATCGGCGCCCTGGGCGAACTCCTGGCCCGCACGCCGGATGGCGTCCTGCGTCTGGATGCGCCCACTATCTATCAGCCCGGGCCCGGCGGCGCGCGTCGTCCGGTCTCCGGCGGATATGCCGTTGCCGGGGGGCGCGTGAGCTTCCATGTGTCCGCGTACGACCGCTCCAGGCCCCTGATCATCGACCCCGTAATCAACTATTCCACCTACGTGGGGAACAGCGGCGATAGCGTGATGGCATCCACCGCCGATAGCTCCGGAAACGCCTACATCGTCGGCAGGAATTCCGGGTTCATCCTGCTGCAAAAGATCAGTCCCAATGGGACCTCGGTCTTATTGCGGCAGACCCTCGGGGCCACTACCTACAGTTTCGTGGTGCAAGCCATTGCGGTCGGTCCCGGTGGAAAGATTTATATCGCAGGTTACGCGTCCGTGGGCCTGCCCACGACCAGCGGCGCTTACATCGGCTCGGTCACTGCCGGCAACCATGCATTCGTCGCTATAACGGATTCCAGCTTCAATCTGACTTATTGCAGCTATGTGACCGGTACCACCACCGCGTTCGATCAGGCCATCGGCGTCGCCGCGGATTCGGCGGGGAATGCGTACATCACCGGCTACACCAATTCCTCCACGTTTCCGACCACGGCCGGTGCCTTTCAAACCACGCCAGGCACCAGCGGGCAGCCGGGATTCGTGGCCAAGCTCAACCCATCCCTATCGGGCGCCGCCTCCCTCGTATACTCGACCTATCTGAGCGGCCCCACCACCGCCACTACCCCTACCTCCATTGCCGTGGATTCATCGGATAACGCTTACGTCACGGGCGTCGCCGGAACCGATTTCCCGGTTACGGCGGGCGCCTTCCACTATTCCGGCGTAGGCAACGGATCGGGAGGCATTTATCTGACCAAGCTGAACGCCACCGCCACGGCCCTGACCTACTCCGCTTTTCTGGGCCCCGGCCAGGCGAACGGATTGGTCCTCGATTCTTCCGGAAACGCCTATATCGCCGGCTACGCCACCATATCGGATTTCCCGACTACGAGCGGCGCGTACCAGACGATTTATCCCGGCGCATTTGCCGCCGAATTGAACACCACCGGCACTTCTTTCATTTACTCGACATTCCTGGCTGGACCTTCATCCGCTGTCAGCTACACAGAGGCCGTTCCAGGAAGCATCGCCCTGGTCCCCGGATGCGCGTCCGCCTGCAACGCCTACATCGCAGGGTTCACCGCTGCTACGGATTTTCCAGCCGTCAACCCTATTCAGAGTTTCGACGCCGGAGGGAACGACGCTTTTGTGGTCCAGTTGGCCGGCAACGGTTCGGCCGCTACTTATTCGACCTACCTGGGCGGTTCGGGCGACGAAAGCAACTCGAACCAGTACCACTTGCCCGGAATCGGCGTGATGTCCGCCGGCGACGCGATCGTCGCGGGAGAGACCTCCTCGAGCGACTTCCCGGTGACCCTGACCACCACGCCGGTGCGCGGCGTCTTCTCCGCCCGCATCAGCGGCACGGCTGGGTCTCTTGGCTTGGCCGACCCTGTCAGCTTGACTTTCCCCAGTCAGACGGTGACGGTCCCCAGCAATCCACAGATCGTCAACTTGCGCAACATGGGTAGTAGCGCCCTCACTGTGTCCAGCATCGTCGCTGCCGGCGATTACTCCCAAACCAATACCTGCGGCGCTAGTGTAGCCGGCGGCGGAGTCTGCTCCATTTCCGTGGTTTTTACGCCCACCAGCAACACCAATCCTCGCACCGGGACCGTGACCATCAACGGCACGATCGTCGTCAACCTCACCGGACAAGGCGCGAATGCCGCCTACATGACCCTGACGCCGTTGAGCCTGACGTTCGCCAGTCAGGCCGTGGGCACCGCGGCTCAATCCCAAAGCGTGGTCCTCTCGAATATTGGAAACGAGTCCCTCACGCTGGGCAGTGGGGCGTTCTCCATGTCGGGGGATTTTGCCCAAACCAACAACTGCCCGGCTTCGCTCGCGCAAAATACCAGTTGCACCGTCAGCATTTCCTTCCTGCCCACGCAAGTGGGGCAGCGCACTGGAAGTATGTTCGTTTCCACCAACAGCTCCAGCCCCAACAACTCGGTGAGCCTGACCGGCACCGGCGCCGCCGGATCGGCCGCGTTGACTCTCGAAGGCTCCGGCCTGGTATTCAGTCCCGAAACGGTCGGCTTGACCAGCGCCACCCAGACTCTTTCCATTGCGAATACCGGCAATGTGCCCGTCACGATCTTCAGCGCGGTCGCCAGTGGCGACTATTTGGCGAGCGGCTGCGTGCAAAACTTGAACCCCGGCGGTTCCTGTGGGGTACGGGTCAGTTTCACGCCTACCGCCAGCGGCACGCGCACCGGCGTGGTCACGGTTACAGACAGCACCGCGGCCAGCCCGCACACCTTCACGTTGACCGGTACCGGGGTCGCCTCGGCAGAGACCATCGTCGTGACACCTAGTTCCCTCGTCTTCGCCGATCAGCCGGTAGGCCAGACCACTGCACGCGCGCTCCAGATCACCGTCACCAATACGGGCAACGGCCCGGTGACGTTCGACCGCATCGTCGAGACGGGCGACTTCGTGATCACCAGCACCAGTTGTACGACGCTCGCGTTCCGGACGCCGCCGGCTACTTGTACGGTCAACGTCGTATTCACGCCCACCGTCACAGGCGCGCGCACCGGTACGGTTGTGCTCACCGACACCGCTACGGGCAGCCCGCAAACTGTGGCTCTTTCAGGCAATGGGTTGGCCGTCAGCGCCACCGCGACCCTTTCTCCCGCCAGCCTTAGCTTCAGCAACCAGGCGGTCGGCCTGGCTAGCGTGACCCAAAACGTGGTCCTCACCAACACCGGCAACGTCCCGATCAATCTGGACAGCGCCACCTTTAGCGGGACGAACGCCGGCGACTTCTCGCAGCAGAACTTCTGCATACCCGGATCCCTCACGCCCACCCGCACCTGCACGTTCACGCTTACCTTCACGCCCACCGCGACCGGCAGCCGGACCGCCACGCTCAGCATCGTGGACGATGCCGGAACGCAGACCGTAGCCCTTTCAGGCACCGGCACTGCGGCGAATCTGTCCCTCGGCTTTTCACCCTCCACGATGACGTTCCAAGGCCAGCTAACGGGCACCACCAGCCCAATCCAGAACCTGATTGTGGCCAACAATGGCAACGAACCGGTCACGATTTCTAATGTCGTGTTCGCCGGGAATTATTCCTCACCCTTCAACCCGTGCTTCACCACCATCCAGCCTAATGCCGCCTGCTCGATGCAGGTCGCCTTCGCTCCCACCGGCGCAACGGGCACCCAGACCGGCTCCATCACCTTTACCGACAACGCCGGAAACGGCACCCAAACGGTCAACCTCACGGGCCAGAATGTGGCGGCGGCGCCGGCTATCAAGCTATCCGCTTCCGGATTGGCTTTCACCATCCTGCCGATTGGCACGGCCGCTAACGCGCAGAATGTAGTCCTCACCAACACCAGCGCTGCCACGGTTACGGGCCTGTCCGTTGGCAATCCCAGCTCCGCGGATTTCACCATCGTTTCGGGCACCAACAATTGCGGGACCAGCCTGAATGCGAACGCCACTTGCAGCTTCGAAATCGGTTTCACCCCCACCGCCGCGGGTAACCGGACCGCCACCGTCACCATCGCCAACAGCGCCGCCAACCAGACCTTAAACCTGGCCGGTTTCGGCGAAGCGGTGACGCTTTCCGCGTTTGTGCGCGATTCCAGCCTGGTCTTCCCGAATCAGGTGATTGCCACCAGCGGCCCGACGCAGAATATTACCCTGGTTAACAACGGCGACACTCCGCTGACGATTTCGAGCGTCGCGCTCAGCGGCGCCAACGCGGGCGACTTCGGCATGAGCAATAATTGCCCGATCTCGCCCAGTACGTTGAACCCGCCTCAAAGCTGCACCGCGGGGATAACGTTTACGCCCACGGCCGCCGGAAAGCGCACGGCCACCGTGACCATCACCGACGATGCTCCCGGCAGTCCGCGCAGCATCACCCTCACGGGGACCGGACTGACCTCTACCCAGACGCTTGAAATCGACCGCAAGGCTCTGATTTTCCCCACCGAAAGTATCGGGGACACCGTGAATCAGCCCAACCCCCAAACCGTGACCCTAACCAACACCGGAAATTCGCCAGTGACCGTCTCGAGCGTGGTTTCGTCGAACCCCACGGAGTTCGCCGTATCGAACGGATGCACCACGGTGCCGCCCGGTCCCTCGGGGAACACCTGCCAGGTAAGTGTGACCTTCACGCCCTCGGCGAAAGGCGCGCGCAGCGGCACCCTGACCGTAACCGACAGCGCGCCCGGCACCGCTCCCAAAGTGACGATGTCCGGTACCGGCCTTACGGACGTCAAGACAGTAGCGGTCAGCCCGGTGAGTGTACAGTTCGTGCCGCAAGTCGTCGGCACCAGCAGCGGCTTTACGCAAAACGTGACGGTGGCGAATACCGGCAACACCACCATCACCATGACCAACGTGACTGTCACCACCGGCTATTCCATCAGCAACGGCTGTCTCAATGTGGTACTGTCACCTGCCACCACTTGCTCGATTCAAGTCAGCTTCACGCCCGCCCAGGCCAAGGTCCTGACCGGCACCCTGACTATTACCGATTCGGCCACACCCGCCACGCAGAAGGTCACCCTTACGGGCACCGGCATCGCCTCCAGCTCGGAAATCTCGCTTTCCCAAACCAGCGTGGTATTCAACCAGCAGGTAGTGGCAACTGCCAGCCAGCCCGAAACCGTCTACTACTACAACCAGAGCAATGCCACCGTGAACCTGACCAGTGTGGTGCTGACGGGCGGCGATTTTTCTATGAGTAACGGCTGCGTGGGATCGGTCGGGGCCCTTTCCTCTTGCAACATCCGGATCACGTTTACACCCACTGCCACGGGCGTGCGAACGGGAACTATCGTGATCACCGATAGCGCGCCCGGCAGCCCGCGGACCATCACCTTGACGGGCACGGGTGTCGCGGCAGCGGCTCCGGCGGTAACGCTGGCGCCCACCTCGCTCACCTTTGCCAGCCAGTCCGTGGGCACCTCCAGCGCCGCGCAGAATATCAATTTGACCAATTCGGGCGAAGCCAACCTGACCGTCACCGGCATCACCATCACCGGCGCGGATCCGGGAGACTATAGCCAGACCAATAACTGCCCGGCCAACCTGACGGCGGCCTTCAATTGCACCATAGCCGTAGTCTTCAAACCCACGGCTACCGGCAGCCGCACCGCCAGTGTAAGCATCGCGGATAACGCGGCCGGCGCTCCCCAGACGGTCCCGCTTTCCGGCACGGGCACACCCGGCACCGCACCGCAGGTCACCTTCACGCCCTCCAGCCTGACCTTCGCGAACGTGCCGCTCAACACGGCTAGCGCGTCACAGAACGCGACCTTGAAGAATACCGGCGCCGCGGCTTTGAGCATTACCAAAATCGCCGCCAGCGGCACGGTGACCGGCGATTTCACCGAGACGAATAATTGTCCGGCCAGCGTTGCCGTCAATGGCACTTGCACCATCACGGTCACCTTCACGCCCACGTCGACGATCAACCAGACCGGCGCCGTCACCGTCACCGATAACACCCCTAGCGGCTCGGATGTGCTATCGCTGGCCGGCAACGGGACCGCGCCGGAGGTGAATCTCTCGGCCACCACCCTGGCCTTCGGCAACCAGGCTCACGGAACCACCAGCGCGGCCAAGACCGTAACGGTGGAGAACTCCGGCAGCCTGGCCCTCGCGATCGGCTCGATTACCGCGACCAAGGATTACAACGTCGTCGGCAACACCTGTCCGTCCAGCCTCGGGCCAGGCCTCACATGTACTTTCGGAGTGACATTCAGCCCGACGATTACCGGCGCGGACAACGGCTACGTGATGATCAACGACAACGCGGGCGACAGCCCGCAGTTCATCACCCTCACCGGCAGCGGCACATAACGCGATGCCTCAACCGATGCCCAGGTCGTCGATCCGCTCCAGGACTGCGCCGCACTGCCGGCAGATGAGGGCATGGCAGTCGCCGCAGACCAGCGGATCGTGAACCGCTCTGGCGCAGGCCGGACAATAGAAATCGGTGAGCTCGGGATCGGTCATGCCTCGGCGGATTTAGAACGGCACGTCGTCGTCGGTGATGCCTTGATTGAACGCGGGGTCTTCCTGCGGCGCGGGCGCGGCGGTTTGGCTGGGAACCGCCATCGGCCGGCCGGCGCTGCGCGGCATCGACACGGGCTGCTGGCTATATTCGTCGGGGGCCGATCCGCCGCCGTCCTGACGGCTGCCCAAAAGCACGAGGTGGTCGCAAATGACTTCCGTCATATAGACCTTCTTGCCGTCCTTATCGTCGTAGCTTCTGGTTTCCAACCGGCCTTCTATGTACACCTGCTTGCCTTTCAGAAGGTAATTGGCAACATTTTCCGCCCGCCAGTAGACGATCCGGTGCCACTGCGTTTGTTCCTTCCACTCGCCGGAGCCCTGGTCCTTCCAACGCCGGGTGGTGGCCAGGGTGAAGTTCGTCACGGACGCGCCCGAAGGAGTAAATCTTGTTTCCGCATCTTTGCCGAGATTGCCGACCAAGATCACTTTGTTTACGGATCCCATATGGCTGCACTGTAACACTATTTTGCGCTGGTTAGCTGAACGCCGGTTAACTCGCGGATCCGGCCGGGCGAATCCCGCCGCCTTCGTCCAACACTTCGCGCACTTTGGCTAATAAGATGTCTGGGGTGAACGGCTTGTTCAGGAACGCTTTTTGAGGTTCGCCCGGCGCGCTGCTGATGGCGCTGTCGCGATAGCCCGACATGTAGAGGACGTGCAGATCGGGGTTTCTCTCGGCAATATGCCGGCCCAGTTCGAAGCCGTTCATCTGCGGCATCACCACGTCGGTCAGCACCAGGTCGATCTTATGCGAGTTCTTCTCGTAAATGGTGAGTGCGGCGCTGCCGTTGGCGGCTTCGATCACGGTGTAACCGCCATTGCTGAGCACCGCGGAAACCAGCTTCCGCACGCCTTCTTCGTCGTCCACCAGCAGGATCGTCTCGGAGCCTTTGGATGCCGCCAGCCGGCGCGTGGTGGGAACCGCGGCGGCCGGCTCCACGCGCGGCAGATAGATCTCGAAGATGGTCCCGCAATTCACCTGGCTGTAGACCGTGATGTAACCATCGTTCTGCTTGACGGTGCCGTACACCATGGACAGTCCCAGGCCGCTGCCTTTGCCATGCTCCTTGGTCGTGAAAAAGGGCTCGAACAATCGCGATCGCGTCTCCGCGTCCATGCCGGATCCGGTGTCGCTCACGGCCAGCAGGACGTACGCGCCGGGCTTCACACCGGCCTTTTTCGCGGCCGCCTCGTCCAACTCCAGATTGGAAGTCTCCAGCACCAGCCTGCCGCCGTTGGGCATGGCTTCACGCGCGTTGGTCGCCAGGTTCATGATGGCCTGCTGCATCTGGGAGGCGTCGATCTGGACGTGGCCGAGGGCCGGCCCCGGCAGCACGATCAACTCCACGGAATCGCCCAACAACCGGCGCAGCATGGGCTCCATACCTGCGACAGAGCTGTTCAGGTCGGTCACCTTAGGTTGCGCCTGCTGGCCGCTGCTGAAGGTGAGCAACTGGCGCGTGAGTGCGGCGGCGCGCTCGCCCGCATAAAGAATCTCGTCCGCAAAACGGCGTAGCGGGCTGCTGGCGGGGATCTGCGCGCGCAGCAAATCGCTGTATCCGGTGATCACCGTAAGAACGTTATTGAAATCTCCTGCAACTCCGCCCGCCAGCCGCCCCACAGCGTCCATCTTGCGCGCGTGGCTGAGTTGCTCTTCGAGCTGCCGCCGGCCCGTGATATCTCGAAAAACCAGGATGGCCCCTTGCAGCCGGCCGCGTTCGTCGCGCAGCGGCGCGGCGCTCTGCTCGATCGCAATCTCGGTCTTATCGCGCGCGATCAGCAGGACGGGTTCCGCGTTATGCGCCGTGGTGCGCGCCCGAATGGCGTCGCGCGCCGGGCTCCCGGCCGTTTCGCGGCTGCCCTCCCCGATGACGTGCAGGACTTCGCTCAGTGGACGCCCCATCGCGTCGGCGTGCCGCCACCCGGTCAACGCTTCGGCTACCGGGTTAAGAAATGTAACACGCTCGTCGCGGTCGGTGGCGACCACGCCATCGGCGATACTCGAGAGCGTCGCCGAGAGTAAGTTCCGGCTGCTGTGAAACCCGGATACCAACGCGGTAGCCGCTACCGAAATCGCCACAAAGGAGAGCAGCAGGGCCGCCAGATTCGGACGGTTCGGATACCACGCCTCTTGCAGCTCGACAACCAGCCCACCCAGTGCCACGGTACAAAGTGCGGTAGCCGAAAAGCCCCCCGAGGGCCCGTAATACCAGGCGCTGGCGAACACCGCGACCAGGAAGGGAAGGAAGAAGTTAGGTTCCAGCAACGGGCGCAGCAGCACGGAGACAAGCACCGCGAGCGTGGTCAACGCGAGCGCGAATACGCTGCTGTGAAGAGACGAATCCTTGAGCTTGAACACGGGCGGCTCAGTTTACAGAATACTATAAACCTACCTATATTCATCGTGTAAATAGGTTATTAAACCGCTTACCGGAATGACTGTCGCAGCCCGTGGCGCGCGCTTTAGCGTGCCGGCGGGACTTTTAGGTCCCGCCGCGCGCACTCTACGAGAACTCCCAGCGCCGCGCGAACCGGCGCGCAATCAGAAACAGGACGATCCCGGCGCCCATCAACACGCCCACCTGCGGCGCCAAGTGCAAAAGGGGTTCATCCCGCCAGAACACCTTCGTGTAACCGTCGATGGCCCAGGCATTAATCGTGATCAGACCGACTTTCTGCATGGATTCCGGCATGAAGTACCGCGGAAACATACTGCCGCCGATCGCGGACATCGTCAGGATGATGAGCGTGGCAATGGCGCCGGCCTGCGCGCGTGTGTGGGAAACGCTGGCCAGCAGCATGCCGAAGGCCGCCACCGCGAACGAGGTGGCCGCGGTCATGACGATGAAGCCGGGTATGTGCGTGAACAGGTCGAGACGAAAGACCGCGGCGCCCCACAGAAACATGAGCGTAAGTTGCGCCGAGGCCAATAGCGCGCTGTACCCCATTTTTCCCGCCAGCAGCATGGTCATGTTGACGCGCGAGCTGAGGATGCGGTCGAGCGCGCCGCTCTCGGCTTCGTCCAACAGGCTGCCTCCGGCGGCGCTGGCGGTGAACAGCAGAAACATGACCCCGATTCCCGCCGCGTAAAACGAGATCATGGAGTTCTGTTTTTTCTCGCCCACCACGTCGCGCACATTCAGGGCGATTAGTTCCCCGCCTCCTCCCGATCCGGTTTGCGCGGGCGCCGCCGGCTGCCTCGACATCGCTGCGTCGATGTTCTTGCGCTGCTCGGGCGTCAGCCCGCCGCTGTACTTTTCGAAATACTGCATGCCCATCTTCTCCATAGTGTCGGGCATGGAAGTCATCACTACTTTTTGCAGCATCCCGCCGACCATCTGGGCCGCCACCGGGTCGGAGCTGTCGTGCAGCAATTGGATCGGCGTGCGCTGGCCGCTCGGCCCGAACGCCAGGGGATGCGCTCCGAATCCTTTGGGAATGATCAGCGCCGCGGGGGCGTCACCCTGCTTCACCGCGGTTTCGGCGGCAGCCGCCGTGTAATCCGGTGGAACAGGCTCGCCCTTTTTCGCTTTGGGATGGATGCTGGCGTCAAGCGACGGCTCCTGCAGCAGCGCTTGCACCAGGCGCTCGGACACCGTGCTGCGATCGTCGTCTACTAGCAGCACGCTGACGCGCGGGGTCTTGTCGCCGCCCACGCCGCCAAAGATCATCCCGAAGATGCTGAAGAACGCAACCGGCAGAACGAATGACAGAATCAGCGCGCCGCGATCCCGCCGCAGCGAGCGGAATCCGTTTTGGATAATGGCGGCAATCATCGCGATCATTGGCGTAGGTCCCTCCCCGTGAGCTGCAGAAATACGGATTCCAGATTGGGGCGCCGCAGCACGACGTCGATCACTTCCAGGCCGTCGCGGCCGGCCGCATCCAGCAATCCGGCGATGTCGGTGGGTTGCGATACGGCAAAGTGAGCCACGCCCTCGCTGCCCTCCTGCATGCTGCCGCCGTGCGCGGCGGCCCATGCGGACGGATCGGCAACGCTGGCGGCGAAGCGCATCAATACGTCGCTACGGCGTCCGAACGATTGCTCGACCAGCTCTTCCTTAGCGCCCTGCGCGATCACCCGGCCATGGTCTATGATGGCGATAGTGTCGCACAGGCGCTCGGCTTCCTCCATGTAGTGCGTGGTGTAAATGATGGTTGCGCCATGGCCGCGGAGTTCCGCCACCATATCGAAAATGCGGTTGCGCGACTGCGGGTCGACGCCCACCGTGGGCTCGTCGAGCAGCACAATCCGCGGGCGATGCACCAGCCCGGCCGCCATGTTCAGGCGCCGCCGCATGCCGCCGGAGAGAGTCTTGACGGTGGCGCCCGAGCGGTCCGCGAGAGCTGCCCATTCGAGACACCATGCGATCCCGTCGCGTAGCGCTTTGCCGTGCAGGCCCTGGTATCGCCCGAAGGCTTCCAGATTCTCGCGGCAGGTGAGCAGCGGATACAGGGCCAGTTCCTGCGGCACCCATCCCAATTCCGCGCGCGCCGCCGCGGAGCCCGCCGGCTGGCCGAACACGCGGACGCTGCCGGAATCGGGCAGGACTCGTCCGGCAATGCTGCGAATCAGTGTGGATTTGCCCGCGCCATTGGGGCCCAGCAGGCCCAGGCAGGCGCCCTCCGCAACATCCAACGAAACTCCATCGACCGCTGTCAGGTCGCCGAAACGTTTCACCACCGAAACCATGCGTAGAGGGATGGCAAGCGCCGGAGGGGCCATTGATCGATGATACGCGGAATCGTGGCGGGATGTTCCCTCCTGCGCGGGGATTATGATAAGCTCAGCGGCCACGGGCCACGAACCGAATCGTATGCATGAGAAGGACTGCTTCGCCTCCTACCCCAGCCTGCGCGGCCGGCCCGTCCTGATTACCGGCGGCGGTTCCGGCATCGGCGCTTCCATGGTGGAGCATTTCGCCCGGCAGGGCGCGCAAGTCGCGTTCCTCGACATCGCCGTGGAGGAGTCGGAGGGCCTGGCAAATAGTCTTGCATCGCGCTGCGAGTATCCGCCGGCATTCCTCGCGTGCGACCTGACCGATGTGGCGGCTCTTCGCGCCGCCGTCGCGGCCGTGGAAGCGCGCTGCGGCGGTATCCGCGTGCTGGTCAACAACGCCGCCAACGACGATCGCCACAAGTTCTCCGAAGTCACGCCTGAATACTGGGACCGATGCATGGCCATCAATCTCCGGCATCAGTTCTTCGCTATCCAGGCGGTCGCGGAGCGCATGGGGGAGGCCGGCGGCGGTTCCATTGTCAACCTGAGTTCCATTTCCTGGATGGTCCCGTCCACAGGCCAGCCGGGATATGTGACCGCTAAGGCCGCCATCGTCGGCTTAACCCGCGCCATGGCGCATGAACTCGCGCCGCGCAACATCAGGGTGAACGCCGTACTCCCGGGCTCCATCGTGACGGAGCGGCAGGAGCGGCTCTGGCTCACTCCGGAGTACAGCGCCCGAATCCTCGCCGCGCAGGCGCTGAAGCGGCGTCTGCTGCCCCCGGATGTCGCGCGGCTGGTGCTGTTCCTCGCGGCGGAAGACAGCGCCGCGATCACGAATCAGAGCTTCGTCGTCGATGGCGGATGGGTCTGACCGGCCGTACGGCCATGGCTGAGCCTGCAACTTTTGGCTTTCCGTAATAATCTCAATAGAATGGATGGGCCGCTGTGCGCGCTGGCCGGCGCTCCTCGCCAGTATCAAGCCTTACTGGAAGTCTCGCAGTCGGTGGCTGCGCACCGCGATCTGACCGCGCTGTTCCGGGATCTTGCGGAGCGCCTGCCGCGCGTGGTTACCTTCCATTCCTTGTGGCTCGTGCTGCACGATCCGGCCCGCAATCGCATGCGCCTGCACATCCTGGAAGGGTTGTCGCGCGAAGCCGAAAAGGAGAGCGCCTGGCCCCTCGAAAGACCTCTGGAGGAATCCCCCAGCGCGCTGGCGTGGAGCAAGCAGGAGCCCCTGGTCGTTTTCAATCTCGCCGAGGACTCACGCTACGCGCAGGCCTTTCAATTGTTGTTGGACAATGGCATCCGGTCGTGTTGTATTCTGCCGTTGACCACGGCACACCGGCGGCTAGGCGCGGTGGGGTTCGGGTATTCGCAGCCGTACCACTATTCCGAGGCGGATGTCGATTTCCTGGGACAAGTCGCCTGCCAGATCGCCGTTGCCGTGGACAATGTCCTGGCGCACGCGGAGTCCGCCGAATTCCAGGCCGCCCTGGCCGAGGAACGCGATCGCCTGCGCCTGCTCCTGGACCTGAATAATACGCTGGCGCCGAACCTGGACCTGCGGGCATTACTGCGCGCCGTATCTTCCAATGTGCGGCGGGCCATGCACTGCGATTACACCAGCGTGATCCTGCCGGAGCCCGATGGCCTGCGGCTGCGGATTTATGCGCGCGACTTTTCCGAGGTGCCGGAACCCATGGCCGAAGAACTGGTGGTGCCGCGGAAGGGCACGCCGGCAGGCATCGTGCTTGAAACCGGCAAACCCCTGGTGCTGGACGCCGAAGAACTATCGCACTTCGATCCACGGATCAATCCCACTCTGGCGTTGGGGCTAAAGTCGGCGTGTTTTCTACCGCTCGCGGCACGCGGGCGGCTGCTCGGCACCCTGAATGTCGGCCGCTTTCCGGATCGCGCGTTCACCCAGGACGACGTAGATTTTCTTCGCCAGGTGGCCAGCCAGGTGGCGCTGGCAGCGGATAACGCCCTCGATTATTACCAGGTGGCGGAATCCAGGAAGCGGCTGGCCGAGGAGCGCGTCTACTTGAATGAGGAGATCCGCAGCGAGCGCAACTTCGAAGACATCGTCGGCTCCAGCGCGGCGTTGAAGAATGTTCTGAAACAAGTGTCTATCGTGGCGCCCACCGATTCGACCGTACTGATTCTGGGCGAGACCGGCACCGGCAAGGAACTGATTGCGCGAGCCATCCACAATACCAGCGCGCGCCGCGACCACACGTTCGTAAAAGTGAATTGCGCCGCCATTCCGTTGGGCTTGCTCGAAAGCGAGCTGTTCGGCCACGAGAAAGGCGCGTTCACCGGCGCGATCGCGCGCAAAACAGGGCGCTTCGAACTGGCGCACCAAGGCACTCTGTTCCTGGACGAAGTGGGCGATATTCCGCCGGAGTTGCAACCGAAGCTGTTGCGGGTATTGCAGGAGCAGGAGTTCGAGCGCCTCGGCAGCACGCACACCATTAAAGTGGACGTGCGCCTGGTGGCGGCTACCAGCCGCAATCTGCCGGCCATGGTGGAGCAGCGGGAATTCCGGGCTGACTTGTATTACCGCCTGAATATCTTCCCCCTGGTTGTGCCGCCTTTGCGGGAACGCAGCGACGACATTCCGCTATTGGTGGAATACTTCGCGGCGCGTTTTGGCGAGCGCCTGGGCCGTAAGGTCAGCCGGATCGACCGGCAAACTATGGAGTTGCTGCAAGCCTATCACTGGCCTGGGAATATTCGCGAATTGCAGAATGTGATCGAACGCAGCGTCATTCTGGCGGAGGGTGGCACTCTCCGCCTTGACGCGAGCGTATTGGAGACGGCCGGATCCCGCGCGGCGCATCCTGCCGGCGATGTTCTCCGGCAGAACGAAAGGGAATCGATCGAGGCGGCCCTGGCGGAAACCAAAGGCCGCATTGCCGGACCGCGCGGCGCTGCGGCCCGCCTTCGCATCCCGGCGTCTACGCTCGAATCCAAAATCCGCGCGCTGAAGATCGATAAGTTCAGGTTCAAATTGTAGGGGTGGCGCACGCTTTTAGCCTGACTTTCGCAATTGGGCCAAGAGGAAAGGGATAAGCGCCATTGAATCAGCGGAGGCACCTCAAAGGTCTTCACCACAGGACGGGTTGAGCGGCGTGATCGG
>JBEKIM010000031.1:0-27989 GCA_050011755.1 Bryobacteraceae bacterium
GCGCCTCGGGGGACACGTAGCTAAAGATGGCACTCTGGTTGTAGTCGGCACCGCGCATAAAACATAGACGCGCGAAATTGTTTTAAAGTGACACCCCCCGACCTACTTTTTCACCACCGTCTGAAGCGTGCGCCACGGGCTATCAAAAGGAGCAACGATGAACACTAACAGACGCGACTTTCTGCGCGCGGCCGCCGCCGGCTTGGCGAGCGCCGCCGCGTTACGATCCGCCGCGAGCGAGGCTCTGATCGAGGTCTTGATCGACGAGCCCATCGCCACGATCGCCCCCGAAATCTACGGGCATTTCGTCGAGAACCTCGGCGGTGTGGTTTACGACGGCATTTGGGTGGGCGAGGATTCCGCGATACCCAACATCGGCGGCTTGCGCAAGGCGTTGGTGGAAGCGCTGCGGCGCATCTCGCCGCCGGTGATCCGCTGGCCGGGCGGCTGCTTCGCCGATAGCTACGACTGGCGCGACGGAATCGGCCCGCGCGCCAAGCGTCCCAAGCGCACCAACTTCTGGGCCGGCGGCGACTGGCCCAAAGGCGCCAGCCGGAGCGGGCCGCAGAGCTACGATCCCAACCAGTTCGGCACCGTCGAGTTTGCGCGCTTCGCGAAGGCTACGGGCGCGCAGCCTTATTTCGCGGCCAACTTGCGCGGATCGAGCGCGCAGGAATTCGATCGCTGGGTGGAGTATTGCAACTCACCGGCGGGCGCCACTACGCTGGCGGAGCAGCGCGCGTCCGACGGCGAACGGGAGCCCTTGAACATCCGTTATTGGGGTGTAGGCAATGAAGCCTGGGGCTGCGGCGGCTCGTTCACGCCGGAAGACTACGCCACGGAGTTTCTGCGCTACACCTCCTGGGTTCCGGGATATGGCGTGCCATTGTCGTTCGTCGGCTCCGGGCCCAACGGGAACGATCTCGACTGGACGCAGCGATTCTTTGCGAAGGTCCAGCAGAAGGGTGAATTGGGGCGCGTGTGGGGATGGTCGATGCACCACTACGCGTGGAACGCGAGCGCGGGCCGGACCACCGATTGGAACGCGGGCAAGGGCGATGCGCTGCGCTTCGATGCCCAGCAATACTACGAGATCCTGCGCGAGGCGAACCAGATGCATTCGTTCATTACCAGCCAGTGGGCCGTGATGGGTGAAATGGACCGGCGGCATCGCGTGAAACTGGTGGTGGATGAGTGGGGCGCCTGGTACGCGCCAGGCACGGAACCCTTCGCCGAGGCGCTGCTGGGCCAGCAGAGCACCATGCGCGATGCGGTGCTGGCGGGATTCACGCTGGATACCTTCAACCGGCATGCGGATAAGGTCGGCATGGCGGCCGTGGCGCAGCTTGTGAACTGTCTGCAATCGCTGTTCTTCGCGCATGAGGACAAGTTCTGCGTCACGCCCACCTATCATGTTTTCGATATGTACCGGGCGCATCAGGGCGCCCAGTCGCTGCGCACATTGGTATCCGCGCCCGCCATCTCGTATCTGCGGGATAAGGGTACGGGGGCGCTGCCCGGGCTCTCCTGTTCGGCTTCGCTGCGCGAACGCGTGCTCTTACTCACGGTGACCAATCCGAGTCTGGACCAGGCGCGCGAGGTGGAGATCGGGGTGCGCGGGGCAGGCGTGCAGTCCGCCAAGGCGATCGTGCTGTCGGCCGCGGACGCGCACGCCCACAACAGCTTCGAGAATCCGCGCGCCGTGGAACCGCGCGAGGAGGCTGTCCAGGCGGCGGGCGCCGGCTTTACGCGGCGGTTCCCGCCCGCTTCGGTGACGAAGCTGGAAGTGACTTTGACATAATCGAACATGATGCTCGAAGAACTGCGTAAACAAGTGCTGGAAGCCAACCTGGAACTGGTGCGCCGGGGCCTGGTGCTGTACACCTTCGGCAACGCTAGTGGGATTTCACGCGCCGACGGCCTGGTGGCCATCAAGCCGAGCGGCGTTCCCTACGAGGGGATGCGGCCGGAAGACCTGGTGATCACAGACCTCGACGGGCGGATTGTCGAGGGTAACCTGCGGCCTTCGTCGGACCTGGCGACGCACCTGGTGCTCTATCGCGCGTTTGCGGGGATCGGCGGCGTGGTGCATACGCATTCACGCTATGCCACGTCGTGGGCGCAGGCGCGCCGGCCGATTCCCTGCCTGGGCACCACGCACGCGGATTATTTTCGCGGCCCCGTGCCGGTTACGCGCGCCATGTCCCCGGCGGAGATCGCGGAGGGCTACGAGGCCAACACCGGCGAGCTGATCGCGCGCCACTTCTCCGGCGGCGACGGGTTGGAAGTGCCCGCGGTGCTGGTCGCGGGCCATGGCCCGTTCGCCTGGGGACCCTCGGCGGCGGAAGCGGCGCACAACGGCGTCATTCTGGAGTATGTCGCGGAGATGGCTTATTACAGCGTCACGCTGGCGGAGGTCCCCAAGCAATTGGATCCCGCGCATCTCGACAAACATTTCCTCCGCAAACACGGAGCGAGCGCGTATTACGGCCAGAAATAAAAGTGCACGCAGGCCGTGGCGCACGCTTTAGCGTGCCGACGGGACTTTTAAGTCCCGCTTAGCCGCCACCGGTCACCAATCTGCATAATTTAATCCTCCGTCGCATCTGACTGCACCCGCGCTACTTACCAACTCCCCTCCCTCCACATACCGCGGTTCCCCATCACCCTCGGCCCTAAAATGAAATCGGGTATGGACGCCTCATCCCATCCCCAAATCCAACCGCAAGGAATAACCCATGCTGATTTCACGCAAACAACACCAAGCCAACCTCCAGAACGCGCAACACTCCACCGGCCCGGTCTCCCCCGAAGGCAAGGCCGCCGTCCGCTGCAATGCAATTACCTTCGGACTCCGCGCCCGCAACGTCGTCCTGTTCGACGAAGACGAAGCCGCCTACCAGCAGATCTTTGATGTACTCGAATCCGAGTGGCAGCCCCAAGCCCCCACCGAAAAAATCCTGCTCGAACGCATGGTTGTAGCCCATTGGCTGCTGATGCGTGCCGACAGCAGCGAAGCCTGGATCTCTACCGCAACCGTGCCGGGCCCCCAACAATCCGCCCTGTTCGACCGCGTCTCCGCCCAGCGCGTCCGCCACGAGCGCTCGTTCAGCACCGCCATGCGCGAACTGAAGCAGTTGCAAAACGAGCGCCGCGCCCGCACTCAGCCTGAGTGCACTCAGCCCGAGCCCGTGCAGCCGGTGCACACCGAGCCCACCGTCACAGCTCCCGCGCACCGGCCCGCCCCGCCGCCCGCATACGTAATGTCCAGCGCCCCGGACGCCCAGCCGCTATCGTGCGCCCCTACCTCACAGGATACTCGTTAGCCACCTGCCCCCCTGCTCTTTGACAATCTGGTAAACCACTCCAAGCAGTCCGCCCAATCTGTCCCCAAGAACCGCCCCAGCCCCGCATAACCCACCATCTGGAACCCGCAAGCCACCACCCGCAACCCATCAGCGTCAACCCGGAATCCAGCACCCACAACCCGGCACCAATAGATTCCGCCACATAGGCTTTGATCGTCAGTCGTCTGCGGACGATCTCCACGCGAAGCGCAGCATTGAGGCGGGCGGGCCGGGGGCCACCAAATGTGATGAAAACTCAATTTGGAGGGCGGCCAATCCTGGCGCAGCCGGCTTTCCAGCCGGCTTTTGCGGGACTTAAAAGTCCCGCCGGCACCCTGAAGCGTCCGCTACGACCCCGTCGAGAACCGGTAGACCGTGGTCGTATGGTAAGTAGCGCCGGGCTTCAGTTCGGTCGATGGGAAATCCGGGTGATTGGGAGAATCCGGGTAGTGCTGCGTCTCCAGGCAAAGGGCGGAGCGCCGCCCGTAAACCTTGCCGCCCTTACCGTGAATCGTGCCGTCCAGGAAGTTTCCGGTATAGAACTGTATGGCTGGTTCCGTTGTCAGAACCTCCATCACCCTGCCGGACTTCGCCTCGGTCACGCGGGCGGCCAGGGATAACCCGTCTCCCGTGCGATTCAAAATAAAGTTATGATCGTACCCGCCCCCGAGCACGATTTGTTCGTCGCTTGAACCAATCCGTTCGCCGATGGCATGCGGTTGGCGGAAATCGAACGGCGTACCTTCTACGCCGCGCAGCTCGCCGGTCGGAATGAGGCCTTTGTCCACTGGGGTATAGCGGTCGGCGTTCAGCGTCAACTGATGCGCCAGGATATCGCCTTCGCCCTGTCCGGCCAGGTTGAAATACGAATGGTTGGTCAGGTTCAGGACCGTATCTTTGTCGGTAGTGGCCGTGTAATCGATCTTCAGCTCGTTGTTATCGGAAAGCGTGTAGACCACGGTTACCGATAAGTTGCCCGGATAGCCTTCCTCGCCATCCTGACTCAAATAGGTCAGCTCCAGAGACTGCCCGTTTCCCGGCTTGGCTTTCCAAAGTACCTTGTCGAACCCGCGCTTACCGCCGTGCAGCGAATTGTCGCCATCGTTCTTCGCCAGATGATATTCGACTCCGTCCAGCGTGAATTTGGCGTGCGCGATGCGGTTGCCGTACCGGCCGATGAGAGCGCCGAAATAGGGCGGCGGCAGTAAGTAACCCTGAAAATCGTCGAAGCCCAAAACCACGTCGCCGAGGGCGCCGGTGCGGTCGGGCACCTTAAGCGCGACAACCACGCCGCCATACGTGGAGATGTCCGCCTCCATTCCCCCGGCGTTCTTCAGCGTGTAAAGTTCGACGGTTTCACCCGACGGTGCCTTGCCGAACTCGCGGTGGTTTGACGAGCAGTTCGTAGTCATTAGAATAATAATAGCTAAGGTCGGAACAAGGTTACTTGTGGTCACACCAGCCTCACCTTCAACATGGTATATGAATGCGGCGGGAAGTTGTAGGCGAACTGGCCGCCACCGGGACTCACGGATCGGCTCACGGCGGAAACCTGCGTCGATCCGAAGTCGTTCCCGGCCTTGATATCGGGCCCGTTGACCTCCTGGATTTCCATCACGCCGGATAGCTTCTTGTCTTCGAACTCGAATTCCGCCTGGATCGCCTCTTCCCGATGGCGGTTCACGACATTTACTACGGCGACGCCATTGTCGTATGCCGCCGAGCAGTCCAGATAAGGCACATCTCCGAAGCGCTTGCTTTCATACCGGGGACTGTCCACAAACAATTCCAGCGACTTTCCTTTGCTGTGGTTGGCGAAAAGCTGCAGCGGATAGTAAATGGTTTGCAGGAAGATACCCTGATCGCTGGCGAAGATGGGCGCAATGACGTTCACCAGTTGGGCCATGTTCGCGATCTTCACGATGTGCGAGTGATTCAGGAAGGAGTTGAGAAAAGTGGCGACCACCAGGGCGTCTTCCAGGTTGTAGCGCTCCTCCAGAATGCGGCGGCCGCTTTCCTTTCCGTCGCCGCGCGCCCGATACCAGACGTTCCATTCGTCCCACGCAATATGGATGCGGCGGTCCGCGGGCTGGCCGGAGAGCGCCGCGTCGATGATCCCCTCGGCGGTCTTGATGCGGCTATTCAGTTCCACGGAACTGGCCATGAACTCCGCGAAATTGTTCTCGCGGTTGCCCACGTACATGTGCAGCGACAGGTAATCGATGTGATGTTTCAGATACTCCAGGATGGTGCGGTTCCAGCCCGTCCAGTCTGCGTTTGCGCCGTAATTCGAGGAGCCGGAAGCGATCAGCTTGATGTTTTTATCGGTCCACTTCATCAGCTTGGCGGCTTCCAGCGCGAATTTGCCGTAATCGTCCGCCGAGCGGTGACCCATCTGCCAGGGTCCATCCATCTCATTGCCGAGTCCCCAGTAAGTCACCTTCCAGGGTTGCGCACGGCCATTCTGTTTGCGCAGCCGGGTCATGGCCGTGTCTTCGGATGAGTTACAGTACTCCACCCATTGCTGGGCCTGCTGCCAGGAGCCGATTCCCAGGTTGGTGCAGAAGTACGGCTCGGTGCCCAACTTCTCCACGTACTGCATGAACTCGTGTGTGCCGAAGCGGTTGTCTTCGACCGTGCCCCAGGCCATTTCCAGGCGGCGCGGCCGCTGGTCGCGGGGACCGATGCCGTCCGTCCAGTTGTAATTGGACGAGAAATTGCCGCCGGGCCAGCGCAGGATGGTGACGTTCAACTTCTTGGCGGCGTCCAGCACATCGCGACGGAAGCCGTCCGAGTCGGAGAGCGGCGAGCCTTCGTCGAAAACGCCACCTTCAATGCAGCGTCCCAGATGTTCGATGAAATTTCCGTAGATCTTGGGATCGATGTCGCCTATGACCCGTTCTGTATCGATCTTGATCCGCGCGCGGGCCGGCGCGGCTTGGGCGCGAAGCACCCAAGGTGCCGCTGCCAGGACTTTAGCGAAGCTGCGGCGGGAAAGCGGAGGGGCGATCGGCATGGTTTTCGACAGAACCGCAGTATGTCACACGGCACGTGGAGGCGCAAGGGTGCTGCGGTTGCGCCACTCCTTTGCCAGGATGGCCGCGCATGCCAGGAGCGCGATCAGGCTGGCGATCGCGCCCGCCGCGAAATAGTTGGAATGGTATTCGAGAATGAGGTCATGCTCACCCGGCGGCACAGCCACCCCGATCAGCGCATGATCGACCGGATACACCTCGCGCGGCCGGCCATCCACGTGCGCCGTCCCGCCCGGAAAAAACGCCGCCGAAATTCGCAGAAGGGTTTCCGTCGCGGTCCGATAGTGGATCCGATACCGGGACGCCGCGAAGTCCACCACCTGCGCGGTGGCCTGGCGATCCTGTTGAAGAGTCGCGAGCCCCGCCGGCGCCAACGCTTCCATCGCGGGATCGAGCGTCTGCAGGCGCGCGCGGCTATCCCGATCCGAGGAGACCGCTACGAGTTTAGCCGGCACCGTCACCCTGGGCAGGCCATCCGGATTCGGGACCACGGCGGCGCGCTGGACGTCGAGCATGCGGAGCACATTTAATCCGTTTTTCAGCTTCGGATTGGCACGCATGGCCTGGCTGTAATCGTCGTACCGCGAGAGCTTCAGGGGATTATAACCATAAGTGGTCTCCACTCTGGCCAGTAGCGGGTGAGAGAGCGGCCCGAATGTAGGGATGCGCTCCGGAGCGTCGAAACGGCTCATGGGCGGCATGGAGCCGGCCACGGCGCGTTCGAAGAGTCGCTCTCCGGCGCCATAAGTCTGGTCGTAACTGGCGCGCGCATAGGCCAGCGGGTTGCGATCGGAATTCCAGTACCACAAGTCCACGGCGGTGATTGCCAGCAACAATAAGGGCAGCCATGGGAGATGCCAGCGCGCGGTCACCCAGGCGAATCCCGCGGCCGCGAGCAACGCCAGGCCCAGGCTCGCCACGAACCAGATATGCACGGGTGCGCGAATGCTACGGAAGCCCGGCAGCAATGCCGCCAAAGAATAGAGGCCGAGGGGAGAACCGGCGCCGTACCATATGCAAGGGACGATCAGGCACAAGCCGGACCAGCGCGCCAAGCGGTCACGCAGACCCAGCGCGGCCAGGGGCAGCAGCAGGATACCGGCATAGAAATAATACTGAGTGATATCGGCGGGACCTGAGTAACTGCTGGAAATGACGCCATAGTAGTTCGGATAGAAAAGCGTCGCGAGCGATCCGGCGGTGAGGAAGCCTTCGGTGTGGCCGGCCGCGGAGAGCGTGGCACGAATGGAGTGGGACGCCAGTTCCAGGCCGGGGAGCGTGGCTACCGCGGATAAACAGGCGCCGGCCAGCGGGACGAGCGCGGCCAGCGGCAAAGCCATGCGCCACTTCGACCGCTGCCCGAGGACTTCGGCAACCGCGAACAGGGCCAGGCCGGCGAAACAATAAAGGGCGGTCTGGAAATGGCCCGCGAGAATGATCATGCCGGCGGTCAGCGCGGCCAGCGTCCCGTTCCACCAGGCGCGGCCATCGAGAGCGCGCGCGAAGAACAGCAGCAGCCAGGGCAGCCAGGCGGCCGCCTGGAACATCGGCGTGTGCGAACTGTGGCCGGCAAAGAATCCGGAAAGACCGTAGGCGAGGCCGGCAATCAGCGCGCCCGCGCGGCTCCCAAACAGCTTCTTCGCCAGCAGGTAAGCGCCGAAACAAGCCAGCCAGGCGTGCAGCAGGTCCTCCGCCTGGAACACCCGAGGCGACGGGCCGATCGCCAGGAAGGGCCAGTTCAGGGGATACCACGCACCGAGTTGCGGATCCGCCAGAAACGGAAAGCCCGCCCAAATGTAGGGTGTCCAGAATGGCAGACGACCGGCGTGCAGTTCGTCGGAGAGATACTGTTGTCCCGGCTGAAATTCGTCGGCGGCATCCCACTGGATAGAAGCGCTGGGCTAAGTCAGCGGAGTCCAGTAACAGAGCAGGACAACCAGGATCGGGATCGCAGGCAGATACCGCTGCCACCTATCGAAGAACTGCGGCGGGCTGGCCGCAGCGGGTTTCCGGGCGCCGGATGTCTGGGCGGGGACTCTATGTTTCTTGGCCATCGCTAACAGGCCATGATAATGTAGCGCGCCTGGCGGCGGGTCGTGGACGTCCCGTTGAAAACCCAATTGGGGGGCGGGCAATCATGCCCGCAGCCGCCATCCGAATTGAGTCTTCATCACATTTGGTGGCCCGCAGGGCCATCCTGAGACGCTTCAAGCGTGCAGCCGCGAACTTCAGTTCGCCGAAAGCGGGACCTAAAAGTCCCGCCGGCACGCTAAAGGCGTGCGCCACGGGCTGCCAAACTCCTGGCTAGGGCCGCTTCACCACCGTCAGCGTGATCTGCGACGGGTGGTCCCGGGAGTGATGCACTACGTTGTGGGCAACCACGCCCTTCACCTCGTCGTAGGTATTTCCCCCGGTATTAAAATTGCGGTCGAAACGCGGGAAATTGCTGCTGGATACCTCAATCCGAATCCGATGCCCGGCCGGGAAGTAGTTGCTGGTGGTCATCGGCTGCAGGGCCACCTTGTACACCTTGCCAGCCTCCATCCATACCGGCGGCTTGTCGTACCCGTCGCGATAGCGCGCGCGCTGGATGGTCTCATCCAGATTGTAGGCGGTGCCGTCCGGATAGACGTCGATCACTTTCACGGTGAAGTCGGTGTCCTTCGCGTCCGACGACACATAGAGCGTCGCCTCCATCGGCCCGCTGACCTCGATTCCCTCTTTCAGCGGCTCGGAACTGTAAACCAGGATGTCGGCGCGCGCCTCCATCTTGCGTTGATCGAACGCGCCGCCGGTCACCGCATTTCCGGTGCAGCACACATTGCCCCCGTAGGATGGCACCGGGTTCATCGGATCGTAAACGAATTCGTCGGCCGAATCCGCATTGGGAGCGGAGGCGGCCAGCGCACCATCGCCATACAGGCTATTGGCTTTCCCGGCACTGGCCAAATACAAAGTCATGGGCTGCGCGCCCGCCGGCGGCCAGGTATCGGCAGTCTGCCACTTGTTCAACCCCATCGTGAAGTAGCGCACTTTGGGTGTCTTCTCCAGAATGTGGTTGTCCTCGCCCTTCAGGAAATGATCGAACCAGCCATAAGTCAGCGCGTCGTAGTCCAGGCGCGCGTCGCCCATGTCCCGCTCCCCGACCACGGTGTGCTCCGTGGCGCGCTTGTACGAGCAATGCAGCGTCGGTGCGATCACGGCGTACTGTTGGTCGCCGATCTCGGGCTTCGCCGTCTTGCGCACAAAATTATAGGCGGCCAGATTCGGCCCGATCGACACGTCATACCATGACATGAACCAGAAACCGGGCACGTTGATGGTCTTGTCGTCGTGCCACAGGCCGCCGCGATACCAGGCCGGATCGTTGGGCGTGCGCTTGATCATCGCGCCGCCGGTGGACACCTCCTCGCGGTCGGCGAAGATGCCGGGCGGCCCATCGACGGACTTGATGATATCCATCTCGGGAAGATGCTGCAGCGCCTTCGCCCAGTCCACCGGCGGCAACTGTTGCGCCAGGTCGAAAGCCTTCGCCTCGCGGATCAGGTCTTCCTGCGATGCGTTGGGCGGAAACATCGGCCGCAGCGTGTTCTGCTCGCCGTAGAGCCACGCGATGAACAACATCTGTACGGCGCCGCCGCGATACCAGTTGCCCTGCTCGTAATACGGTCCCACGCGCCCTACGCCCGCGCCGAATCCTTGGGGGATCATGGCCGCAAAGGCCGGATTCCCCTGCGCCGCTACTCCCAGTTGCCATTCCGCCGTCGAAGAGCAACCAATGGTGCCCACCTTGCCGTTGGACCACGGCTGGGACGACATCCAGGTGATGGCGTCCGTGCCATCGGTCAGGGGCGGGCCCAGGATGTCGTAACTGCCTTCGGAGAAGAAGTGGCCGCGCTCGTTCATCTCGACGAACGCGTAGCCGCGCTTCACCGCTTCGAGCGGCATCTTCATATCGGAGGGTACGCCGTTCTTCACGTCCCAGTAGTTGAAATTGTACGGCGTGCGCACGAAGATGGCCGGATACTTCTTCGATGCGTCCTTTGGACGGTAGACGTCGGCTGCCATGCGCTTGCCGTCGCGCATTGGCACCATGACCTTGCGCTCCACGATAGCAACCGATTCAAGTTCCTCCTCCAGCGCCTTGCGCGCTTCAGCCAGTTGCGCCCCCTGCGGCGGTTGCGCGGAGATCCTGGGTAGAATGGCGGCCGCGACTGCAGCCATGATGAAAATTCGCAGCATTTACGAGATTATACGCCCTTCGGTACGTCTTCGAAGATGAGGCTCATGCAGGCGCCCCCCGCGTAGGCCTTCTGTAATTCGCAGGTCTACCCAATCGCGCTGCGCCAGCGCGGTGTCCCGCCCCAGATAAGTGCCAGCCGACTTTGGATGCAGGCGGCCGCGCATGTTGACTGCCCGCACCGTATATTCGAACGGCGCCAGTTCGTGCGCGCGTAGGTGCCACGTAGAGGATGGCGCGCCGTTCCGCACGACATCGCCGCCCTCCAGCGTTCCGGGTCTTTCGTAGGAAACCTCACCGACCGCCGCCGACAGTACCCGGTACCCTTGTTTCCCCGGCGGCCAGGATAGATACTCGGCAATAGACATCCTGTTATCTGAATCATGAAGGCCCCGCTGCGGGCGTCGGCTTAACTCAAATCCGCGGGACTGCCGGACCCGCCGTACAATTACCAGGCATGGGACACCGGCATGTCAGCTTACGGATCGCCCTATTGGCAGACCGTCACGTATCATGTCTATCCGATCCTGGACGAAAGCATCACCACCGTCAATGAAGAACAGACGCTCAATGGTTTTCTGGCGCATGGCACGACGGAGTATTTCGATTCCTACATCCAACCGCTGATCGGAACCACCACTCCCGTTTTCATCAGCGAAGTGAACAGCGACGGATACGCGACGATGGCTTTCGAATCGTATCTTTACAACGCCGTGTTCCTGGCGGAATTCCTCACCCGCATGTCCACGGTGCCGCAGGTCAAAGCGGTCGGCGTGACCGAGCTGTATCTCGGAAACTCGTTTAACCAGGGAGTCATCCGGGCCGTCAACGACCATGAAACCTACCTGATCGAGCAGGTCGCCAAGAATCCCAGCTTTTGTACGGATACGTCAACCAACCCGCTGACGCCATTCAGCTTCTACTACTCGACCAACGCCCTGGCCCTGGAGATCGCCAACCTGGCGATCAACTTCAGCAGCGGCACGTGGCCCACGACGTTGACTGGAGGCCCCACCGTTCCAATTCAGGGATACGACGGAAATCCGGTGCCCGCCATCTTCGCGCAAGGCTATCAGGGCATTGATGGGACGCACTACGTCCTGATTACCAATAAATCCGGCTCTTCGGTGCCCGTGGCCATCCAGGTGAACGGCAGCCTGCTGGAGCAATCGGTGACGGTTTCGTATATTTCCAACGCCAGCGACACCGCACAAAACACCGCCGCGAGTCAAGACGGTGTGCAGATCGTGACTACCGCATCCGCTAACCCGATCACGGTAGGTCCTTACAGTGTGACGCGCGTCGAGTGGTAAGGCTCAGCAAATGTGCGCCCCGCGCGTCTCTACATACACCGCGTAGAGCGACTGGGCCGCCGTCATAAACAGCAGGTTGCGCTTGCTGCCGCCGAAGCATAGATTGGCGCAGGGCTCCGGGAGCAGGATCTGGCCGATGCGCTCGCCCACGGGCGTAAAGACCTGCACGCCGTCGTAGCCCGCGCCCACCCAGCCGCAGCCGGCCCAGATATTGCCGTCCACATCGGCGCGGATGCCATCGGCCAGCCCCGGCTTGGTGTTCACAAACTCGCGACCGTTGCGCAGGCTGCGCGCGTCGGCTACGTCGTAAACGCGAATATTGCGCGGCGCGTCGGGATAATGCGTGACGCCGGTGTCTACGATGTACAGTTTCTTGTAGTCGGGCGAAAAGCACAGGCCGTTGGGCTTATACATCTCGTCGGTGACCTTTTCCATTTTGCCGGTCTGGCCATCGATGCGGTACACGGCTTCCTTCAACTGCATTTCCGCACGCGTGCCCTCGTACGCGGCCAGGATGCCATAGCCCGGATCGGTGAACCAGACGGCTCCATCCGGATGCACCACGATATCGTTCGGCGCGTTGAGCGGCTTACCGCTCCATTTGTCGGCGAGCACGGTGACCGCGCCATCCGGCTCGTAGCGCACCACGCGCCGGTTCAGGTGTTCGCAGGAAAGCTGGCGGCCCCGGTCGTCGAATGTGTTCCCGTTGCTGTATCCACTGGGAGAGCGGTAGGTGCTGATATGGCCGTCTTCTTCGAGCCAGCGCATCTGCGCGTTGTTCGGGATATCGCTCCAGACCAGGTAGCGGCCGGCGCCGTTCCACGCCGGACCTTCGGCCCACAGCATACCGGTGCGCAAACGCCGGATCTGCGTGTTATTGATCTTGTATTTGGCAAAGCGCTTGTCGATCGCCAGGATATCGGGATCGGGATATCGCACCGGCTCCTTGCCGCTCCAGTCGCGCTGGGCGCGCGCCGCTTTGGGCGCCAGTGCGGCGGACGCCAGGACTGCCGCTAGAAAAGAGCGCCTTCCGGGGCGCGCGAGGGTAGCGTTCGTGTCTTCGTGCATAACTATGCCGTTCTGTATGATAGCGGATGATGCGCATGATTCCCAGAATAATTTTGGCCGCGGCGCTGGCCGCCGTCCCGGGCGCCGCCGCCAACCGGTTCGTCCATACCGATGGCAAACACATCGTGGGACCCGACGGTCACCGGCTCCTGCTGCGCGGCATCAACCTCGGCAACTGGCTGGTGCCCGAAGGCTACATGTTCCACTTCGATAAGGGTCCGGCATCCTACCGCGAAATCTCCGCCCTGCTCA
The DNA here is from genome assembly GCA_050011755.1 of Bryobacteraceae bacterium. Lineage (GTDB taxonomy): Bacteria > Acidobacteriota > Terriglobia > Bryobacterales > Bryobacteraceae > Bog-159. The sequence continues at coordinate 13,256 of JBEKIM010000031.1, forward strand.
ACGACTTGATCGGCCCGGACGAGGCCGCCCGCTTCTGGACGCAGTATCGCGATACCTACATCACGGAAGCCGACATCCGCTTCATTCACAACGCCGGCTTCAACTGCGTTCGCATTCCGTTCCACTACAAACTGATTGACGATGGCACGGGGTTTGCACTGCTCGATCGCGTGATCGGGTGGTGCCGCGACCGCCACGTGTGGGTGATCCTCGACATGCACTGCGCGCCGGGCGGCCAGACGGGCACGAATATCGACGATAGCTGGGGTTATCCGTGGCTCTTTGAAAGCCGGGAACAGCAGCAGTTGGCGGCGGGTTTCTGGCGGGCCATCGCGCAGCGCTATGCCGACGAGCCCACCGTCCTCGGCTACGACCTGCTGAACGAACCGATCCCGCCGGCCGTATCGCAGTTAAACTCGCGCCTGGAACCGGTCTACCGTAAGATCACGGAGGCCATCCGGCAGGTGGACCGGAATCATCCCGTGATCCTGGGGGGCGCGCAGTGGGACAGTAACTTCGACGTATTCGGGCCGCCCTTCGACCGCAATGCCATCTACACTTTCCACAAGTATTGGACCGCTCCCACGAAAGACGTGATCCAGCCTTACCTCGATTTCCGGGAACGCTACCAGGCGCCCATCTGGATGGGCGAGTCCGGCGAGAACCAGGATAGCTGGGTCGCGCAATTCCGGACGATGCTGGAACAGAACGAAGTGGGTTGGACCTTTTGGCCTTACAAGAAGATGGATGCGACCTCGTCGCCAGTCAGTTTCGCGCGGCCTTCGCATTGGGACGAAATCGTGAACTACGCGGCGCTGCCCGGCGGCATGGGAGCGGCTGAAGACAAAATGAAGAAGCGCCCGCCGGCGGATCGCTCGCGCGCGGCCATCGCGGATCTGCTGGAGAAGATCAAGCTGGAGAATTGCCGCACCAACGCGGGGTATCTGAAAGCGCTGGGCATGCGCGACCCCACCGCCAATTAGAACGGCTGCCGCGCGATCACTTCGCGTCCAGGATTTCGAGCAGCCCGTGCAGGGGAATGCGCACCCAATCGAGCCTCTGGGTCAGCTCATGGGTCAGCTCCATTAGCGCCCTTTCGAGCAGGCAAAACTGCAGCAGCACGCGCGCGTCGTCCACGCCGGCGGGCAGGAAGCTGGTACGTCCGGCCGTCTCGAGGTAGCCCGCCAGATACAAGGCGCCGGCCCAGCGGGACCAAACCGCGGCCCAGGTGCGCAAGGGTCCGGCAACTTCCTTGCGCGCGATGATCCCCGGTATCTGGCCGAACAGCGCCGAATGCGCGGCGTAATCGAGCGAGCGCAGCATGCTGGCCACATCGCGCAGCGGGCAGCCTTTGATGCGCCTCTGCCCGATGGGCCGGCGCGGATCGCCCTCGAAATCGATCACTACGAAATCCTTGCCCGTATGCAGCACCTGACCGAGATGGAAATCCCCGTGGTGGCGGATCCGGGTCACGTTGATGCGCCGGTCGCGCAACATCTGCAGGCGCGCACGCAAATCGGCCTCGCGCTCCAACAACTTGCTGGCGTCCGGCTGCGCGTCTTCCGGCAGGTTCGCCAGGCTGCCTCGCAGCAACTCCAGGGTGCGCATGGAAAGGGCCAGCACGCCGTGAAACAACCCATTGCGGTGAAAGTCGGTGAACGGCTCGGGCGCGAAGTCCGGCTCGTCCGGACGGCTGGCCAGGGCCAGGTGCATTTCGGCGGTACGCTTGCCCAGCAGCCGCATCATCTCCACAGAGCCGCCAAGAAGCTCGACCGCCGCCGCCGGAATCTCCGTCCGCATCGGTACCGGGAACGCTTCAATGGGAATACTGCCGGCATCGTAAGGCCCCGCCAGGGCGCGCTCGAAAAAGAGGCTGAGGTTGTCCATGGTGTACTGCCAGCCGGTGGCTTCCAACGGCACGCGGCTCTCGAGGATTCCGAGGGTTGCCTGTTGGCCGTCGCTGCGGTACTCCAACCATCCCGCTACACGGGGGGCATGCCGGAAACCGGCTCGATCCAGGAATTGCTCCATCTCCAGCTCCGGGCTGATCCCATATTCCACCTTGCGGAACAGCTTCAGGAAGAACCGGTCGCCAAACGCAATCGCGGAATGGTTGTAGTCTCCGGTTATCGCGTGCGGCTCGATCTGCGGCCGGTCGCTGCCCCAGATCTCACGAAACACGGGGGTATGGGCCGCGGCGACCTCGCCTGCACGGGTCTTGACGCGCCGCCGCTTGGCGATGGCATTCAGCAGCGAAATCCCGAACTGCCGATCGTACAGCGCGCTATAAAGAACGCCGGTACTCCCGTCCGGGTGACGCAGGCGCGCCAGCACGAATTCCGGTGCACGTTGCATGACCTCGTCGGTCTTCTCCCCGTGCGCCACCGAGAGCGGCAGCGTGTAGAGGTCCGGTTCGCCCTGGTTGAACTGGACCCGCAGCAGCAGAATATACGCCGCGCTGTCAGGCAGGTGGATCGCGTCCACGACATCGACCACCCGTACGGCCCGGGACAGACCCAGGTACCAGCGCCGCTTGCGCAGGAATGCCGGCATGACGCGCACCAGCGCCGCTTCGAGGCGCGGCGAGAAAACGTCGTCCCAGGAGCTCACTTCAAATTCCGGTAGACCGGGCGCCGCCGCGGCGTCCAGGTTTTCGTCCAGCGCCTCTTTGGGTTGCAGCAGGAACCAGAAGAACGCATGGGGACCGAGAGAAACGAAATACGGCCGCTCGGTGATGGGTGGGAACTGGGTGCGCCCGAACATCTCCACCAGCGTCATTCCTTGAAATTTCGCCAGCGGTATTTCGGTGCCTTGCACGAACCGGGACAGGTTGGCCACAACCAGGATGCGCTCGTTTTCATACGTGCGCACAAAGGCCAAGACCCGCCGGTTATCCGGATGCAGAAGCTCCAGGCTGCCGCGGGTGAGCGCGCGGGAGCTATTGCGGTGCTGGATCAGCCGCTTCATCCACCACAACAGCGAATGCGGATTCCCCTGCTGGGCTTCCACGTTGATGGCTTCGAAGTGATATTCGGGATCGATGATCGCCGGCAGGTACAGCTTCTGCGGGTTGGCGCGCGAAAATCCGGCGTTGCGGTCCGCGCTCCATTGCATGGGCGTGCGCACTCCGTTGCGGTCGCCCAGGTAGAAGTTATCGCCCATGCCGATTTCATCGCCGTAGTAAATGACGGGCGTGCCGGGCAGCGAGAACAGCAGAGAATTCATCAGCTCGATGCGGCGCCGGTCATTACCGAGCAGCGGCGCCAGCCGCCGCCGGATCCCCAGGTTGACGCGCATTTTCCGATCCTGCGCATAAACGTGGTACATGTAATCGCGCTCTTCGTCGGTGACCATCTCGAGCGTCAGCTCATCGTGATTGCGCAGGAACAACGCCCACTGGCAGTTATCCGGAATGGGCGGCGTCAATTGCAGGATTTCGGTGATGGGATAGCGGTCTTCCATCCGCATGGCCATGAACAAGCGCGGCATCAGCGGAAAATGGAAGGCCATCTGGCACTCGTCGCCCTGGCCGAAATAGGAGATGGCATCTTCCGGCCATTGGTTGGCTTCGGCCAGGATCATGCGGTCCGTGTACTTGCTGTCCACATGCTTGCGCAGTTCCTTCAGAAAAGCGTGCGTCTCGGGCAGATTTTCGCAGTGGGTGCCCTCCCGTTCATATAAGTACGGCACGGCATCCAGCCGGAAGGCGTCCACCCCCATATCGAGCCAGAACTCCATGACCTTAATCATCGCGGCGCGCACCTCCGGACTGTCGTAATTCAAGTCCGGCTGGTGCGAGTAGAAGCGGTGCCAGTAATACGCCTTGGCCACGGGATCCCACGACCAGTTGGAGCTCTCGAAATCCTGAAAGATGATGCGCGCGTCTGGATACTTGTCGGGCTTGTCGCTCCAGACGTAGAAGTTGCGCCATACCGAACCGGGCGCCGACCGCCGCGATCGCTGGAACCAGGGATGCTGGTCGGAAGTATGGTTCAAAACCAATTCCGTGATCACGCGCAGCCCGCGGCGATGCGCTTCTTTCAGAAAATTGTGAAAGTCCTTGAGCGTGCCATACGCCGGATGCACGGCTGTGTAATCGGAGATATCGTAGCCGTCGTCGCGCCAGGGCGACGGGTTGAACGGTAGAACCCAGACGGCGGTGATGCCGAGCTCCTGCAGGTAATGGAGTTTCTGGGTGAGGCCGGCGAAATCGCCCATGCCATCGTCTCCGCTATCGTAGAAGGCACGGACATGCACCTCGTAGAAAATGGCGTCTTTATACCAAAGGGAATCGGACACTGGAGTAAAGGCAGGCACGCGGGGTTCCGGCGTACAGTTCTTCACGCAGCTCGCCGCGCCATTCCCCAGACCGGTGGCGACAGTGCAGCTCAGCAAGAGGCCCCATTCCGGCCTCGCACCACAAGCGAACCACCGTGCCGTGGTGTACTATATGGCTGGAACGACCATGATTGTCGACAAGCGTGCCGACCTCGCAGGACCTGGTATCGGTGACTACGAGGAACTGGAGAAGATCCTTCCCCAGAATTACACTTCCCTTCTGTCCCCCAAGGAGACCCAAAAGGCCATTTTCGCGGCCAAGAATTACATCGAAGAGAACCTCTCGAAGGCGCTGAACCTGATGATGGTGACGGTGCCGTTAATCGTCGACGTGGAGAGCGGCGTCAACGATTACCTGGATCGCGACGGCTCCCGCACGCCCATTCAGTTTCACATTTCCAACGATCGCAACCAGCATCCCATCGATGCGCAGGTCGTGCAGGCGGCCACCAAGTGGAAGCGCGTGGCGCTGCGGCGCTTCGGCATGCAGCCGGGCGAGGGCCTGTGCACGGACATGCGCGCGGTGCGTAAGGACTATTTCCTGGACCACGATCACAGCGCCTACGTCGACCAGTGGGATTGGGAACGCGCCATCACCGCGGACCAGCGCAATCTCGATTTCCTGAAGGAAATCGTCGGCAAGATCTGGAAGGTCCTGGTGGATACCGAGCGTTATGTACAGGAACTTTTTCCCGCCCTGAAGACGAAGTATCCGAATCTGCCGGAGAAGCTGACCTTCTTGCACGCCGAGGACCTGTTGGACATGTATCCGGATCTGCCGCGCAAACAGCGCGAAACGGCCATCCTGCGGGAATGCCCGGCCATCTTCATCGTGGGCATCGGCTGGACGCTGGCCGACGGCTATCCGCACGAAATGCGAGCGGCGGATTACGACGACTGGGTCACGCCCGCGGTCTCAGCCGACGGCCGGCAGGTACACGGTTTGAACGGCGATATCCTGGTGTGGAACCACGTCACGCAGCGGCGCCACGAGCTGACGTCGATGGGCATCCGGGTAAATGACAAGACGCTGCGGCAACAACTGGAGATGACCGGTCAGCTCGATTTCCTGAACTACCCGTATCATCGCGCAATCCTGAATCACGAATTGCCGCTCAGTATCGGCGGCGGCATCGGCCAGTCCCGCACGCTAATGTTGCTGCTGCGGAAAGCGCACCTGGGCGAGGTCAGCGTCACCGTGTGGCCGAAAGTGCTCAAGGATATGTGCGCGCGCAAGAATATCTTTGTGCTGGAGTAAGTGGCGCGGGTTCTATATCGCGTCAGTGATTCCCGTACTTCAACTCGCCGGCTTCGATCCGGACTGCCAGCCGGTTCTCTTTCGGGGGTAACGGACAGGTCGCGTAAGGCGTGAAGGCGCAGGGCGGATTATATGCCTGGTTAAAGTCCAGCACTACCGTGCCCTCTTTCCCTAACTCCGTATCGAGGAAACGTCCGCTGCCGTAGGTTTCCTTGCCGGCGGTCAGGTCGCGGAAGATGAAAGACAGTTCGTTGGGCGACTCTTCCACGGGCGTCAGCCGTAGCTTCCGGCCGTGCAGTTCGAACTCCACGTATCCGGGGCTGTGCGTATCTTCCACTTGCCCCAGAATGTTGAGAATCGGGATCTTCCGGGCATCCTGCACCAGCCGCGTTGTCACGCGGTATTCCTCGCTCACCGGGAAGTAATGCAGGCCGGTGAATTCCTTGCGCAGGCGGCTGTTGTTGTCCTTTAAGCGGATGCCGTATTTGTCACCCCGGTGGATGACGAACATGGTCAGTGCGCCCATGGTGACCGTATCCGGCTTCCCCGACATGTCGGAACGCAATTCGCGCGTTTGCCCGTCCTGATGCAACGAGACCTTGCCGCCGTGCAATTCGAAAACACCATCCTTCAACGCCGCGTCCGGGGGCAGGGCGATGTCGTTGGAAGATGCCGGGCCGAAGCTGTTGGCGCCTTCCCGCAGCCAGAACAGTCCCGTAACGGTGAGCCATCCGCCATCCGCGGTAAGAGCCGCCTCGCGATGCCGGCGCCATTGCTCGATTTGTGCGCGGTACGCATCGGAAGCCGCCCACAACATACCGCAAACGGATGCCAGCGCAACGCACGCCTTAAATTGCATCGTTCTCCCCCTCCAGCGCCTGTTCCAGCATTCCCGCGAACTCCTCGCTCTTGCGGTCCACGCGCTCTTTCAATTCATTGAGAGACTGCTCCAGACGATGCAGCTTGTCCGCCAGGTTGATACAGGCCAGCACCGCAATACGCGTCGAATCGGCGTTCGGGGATCGCGCCGCGATCGACAGCATCAGCTCATCCAGATATTGCGCCAGTTTTTCGACCTCGCGCGGATCTCCGGCGGTGAGCACCGTATAAGACTGGCTCAGGATGGTGACGCGGACCGGACGTTTTTCGGGCGTGCTGGCGGCCACGGCTTTAGCCGGCGCTGAGTTGGTCGATCTGCCCCAACAGTTTTTCGATGCGGCTGCGCACCTGCTTGCGTTCGGCGTGCAGCGTCTTCAGTTCCTCGGAGACGCGCGCCGCCTCGGCCCGCGCTTCGGCGGCTTCCTGTACGGCAGCGTCTTTCTCCTGCCGTAGCCGGGCCACTAAATGCACTGCCTGTTGAATGCGCTGCTCGAGCGCCTGCAAGGAGTCGGTTTCCTGTTCGATGGGAGTCGTCACGCCGCCTCCAGCGCCGCTTTGGCCTTCTCCACCAGCAAATTGAAGTTCGCCGGATCGCCGGCAGCCACTTCAGCCAACACCTTACGATCCAGATCCACGCCGGCCGCCTTGAGGCCGTGCATGAATTTGCTGTAGGAAATACCGGCTTGCCGGCAGCCCGCGTTGATGCGCACAATCCACAGCGAACGGAATTCGCGCTTCTTGTTCTTGCGCCCGACGTAGGCGTATTTGAGGGCTTTCTCGACGGCTTCCTGCGCCGCGCGATTCAGCTTGCTTTTGGTGAGGAAAAATCCTTTCGCGCGGTCTAATGTCTTGCGGCGCGAATCTCTGCGATTGGTTCCACGTTTAACTCTGGGCACGTTTTCTCCTTATTGAATGGTTGTCTTGCGGTGGATCGGGCACGTGCCACGCGCTCCGTCCACACGCGGTGGATTCCCCTAATAGGGGATCATGCGCTTCAACACGGGCTGGTCGGCGGGATCCGCCAACACGGACTTGTGAAGCTTTCTCTTACGCTTGCGCGACTTTGAGGTCAGAATATGCCGGGCAAAGGCGTGATTGCGCACTACCTTACCGGTCCCGGTTTTCTTGAACCGCTTGGACGCACCTTTGTGTGTCTTCAGCTTAGGCATAGATGTTCCTGGATCGTTACGAACCTGAATCTTTCAAATTATAGCAGGTGTGGGACTGGGTGTGGGGCGGCCGCCATGCGCTCGATGCCCGGGTGTTACAATACAACTGGAACGGAAGCTGTGGCTTTTCTGTGATCCAGTACTCCGGTTCGGTCTTCTTGGCTTTCATTTTTGTGACCCGCTTGGCAGCCGCCGGCGGGGAAATCCCAGCGGCACTCCCCGCCAAAGCGTTCGCGCCTGCCATCGTGATCGGCTTCGTCGGCGGGAGAGTCGCCCACAACAACGCCGCCCATTCCGAGTTTCAGCTCGCCCGCCGCTTGCGCCAGGATTATCCCGAGGGAGTGGATGTCATTCTGTACGAGAATCGCCGCAGCCGGCAGGCGCACCAGCAGATCCTTCGACTGCTGGATGTGGATCACTCCGGTACGGTTTCGGCCGAGGAGAAACTGGGCGCGCGCATCGCGATCTACGGCCATAGCTGGGGGGCATCGGAGACCGTCACGCTGGCCCGTGCGCTCGGAAAAGAAGGCATTCCCGTACTGCTCACTGTACAGGTGGACAGCATCAGAAAGCCGGGCGAGAACGACGAGTCGATCCCGGCAAATGTCGCCCAGGCCGTCAATTTCTATCAGCGGCAAGGACTTTTCCGCGGCCGGTCCCGCATTCGCGCCGCCGACGCTTCCCGTACGGAAATCCTAGGCAATTTTCAGCTCGACTATCGGAACAATCTCGTCGATCTCGGAGGATATCCGTGGTACGCGCGGGCGTTTATGAAGTCTCACATCGAGATCGAATCCGATCCCAGCGTGTGGGGCAAAGTGGAGTCGCTGATCCGCTCGAAGCTACTCCCCGCGGGCGCTTCCAGATCGAACTGAAGTTCGCCCCTGCACGCCGAGGCGTGCGCCACGCCTTCCATGCTATGATGGCATCAGCCGCGCAACTGCTTGAAATGAAAAGCCTCACCCTGCTCGGATCGACCGGATCCATCGGCACCAGCACCCTGGACGTAGTCCGGCACAATCCCACTCTCTACCGCGTATACGCGCTCGCCGCGGGGCACAATGTCGAGGCTATCTTCCAGCAAATCATCGAGTTCCGTCCGGACATCGCGATCCTCGCCACTTCGGCAGGCGTAGCTCGCCTGGCAGCCGCCCTATCCGAATACGGTCTGCCACGTCCTAACTGGCCAGAGCTTGCTTTCGGCGGCGCCGCGCTTGTGGATGTCGCCACTTCCCCTGCTGCCGATATGGTGATTTCGGCAATCGTGGGCGTTACTGGACTGGAGGCGACCTACGAAGCGGTGCGCTTGGGGAAAAGGGTGGGTCTGGCAAACAAAGAGGTACTAGTATCGGGCGGCCGTCTGGTGATGGACGCTGTGAAGCAGAGCGGCGCGGAACTACTGCCCATAGACAGCGAGCATAATGGCGTGCACCAATGCCTGCGCGCCGGCAACCGCGATCAAGTCGCCCGGTTGATCCTGACCGCATCGGGCGGTCCATTCCGCAATACTCCGAAACACGCGATGGCCTCGGTGACTCCAGCGGAGGCCTTGAATCATCCAACCTGGAGGATGGGCAAGCGCATCACCATCGACTGCGCCACGCTCATGAACAAGGGCTTCGAGGTGATCGAAGCGTGCTGGCTGTTCGGCTTCGCGCCTTCCCAGGTGGATGTAGTGATTCACCCGCAATCCACTGTGCATGCCATGATTGAGTATTCCGATGGCAGTGTGCTTGCACAGATCTCGGCGACCGACATGCGCATGCCGATCCAATACGCATTGACCTGGCCCGAACGGTGGCAGGCGCCGGTACCCAAAATCGACTGGACCCAGGCGCGCCACTGGGATTTCGCGCCGCCGGATTTCGATCGCTTCCCGCTGCTGAAACTGGCGTACCAATGCCAGCAAGCCGGCGGTTCGGCAACCTGTACCTTGAACGCGGCAGACGAAATTGCCGTCGCAGCTTTCTTGAACGGTGAAATCGGATTTCCGGGTATCGCCGCCGTGGTGGAAGAGACTCTCAGCCGGATTCCCGGCCGGCAGGCCCACACGGTGGCCGACATTCTCGATATTGACAAGGAATCGCGTTCTACGGCCGGCGCCATCGTCCGCCAGCTCGCCGGTCTCGAGACCGCCGCCGCGCGACCGGTTCCGGCAAGGGTTTAAATCCTATGGTTTTTTTTCAAAGCGCTTTCTGGTTCTTGATCCTGATCGGCGTGATGATCCTCATTCACGAGTTGGGGCACTTCTGGGCGGCGCGCTTTTTTGACGTGCGCGTGGACACGTTCAGCTTCGGCTTCGGGCCGCGCCTCTTTGGCTTCCGCCGGGGAGAGACGGATTACCGGGTGTCGGCAGTCTTTTTTCTGGGCGGTTTCGTGAAGATGGCGGGCGAACTGCCGGGCGATGAAAGCGCCAACGATCCGCGCGGCTTTCTCGCCAAACCCCGCTGGCAGCGGCTGATCATCGTGCTGGCCGGTCCGCTCATGAACATGGTTCTGGCCGTCGGGCTACTAACCGGACTGTACATGGTGAAATATCAGAAGGTCGTGGATGCCGATAACGGAGCCGTCATCGGGGCGGTAGCGCCCAATACGCCGGCGGCCAAGGCTGGCCTCCAGGATGGCGACCGGATCGTCAAGCTGGGCAATCAACGCAATCCGACCTGGGACGACATCATCCTAAAAGAAGTCGAGAGCGCCTCACGGCCCATGCAGTTGACGGTTGCCCGGGATGGCAAGGAATTCGACGCCACCGTCACGCCGGTGCTCGATGACCGGTCCGGCGTGGGCAGCGCGGGGTGGTCGGAGAAGGGTGAAGTGCAGTTGGGGCCCGTTTCCTCCGGGATGCCGGCGCAAAAGGTGGGGCTTCAGCCGGGCGATCTGATCCTCAGCGCTGCCGGCCATCCGATCCACGCTACCGTGCGCTTTCATGAGGTCATCCGCGCCAGCGGCGGCAAGCCCGTCGATATCGGCTTCGCGCGCAACGGCAAGCCCATGCAAGTCACCGTGCAGCCTGTATGGAGTTCCGCCGATGGGCAACCCCGTTGGATGATCGGCGCCATCGTTGAGCCTAAGCTGAACATCGTCACTACGCGCCTTTCGCTGCCCGACGCCCTGCGCCAATCGGTGGACGAGAATGTGCGTAGCGCGGGCCTGATTTTCCGGTTCCTGGAAGGCATCGTGGAGCGCCGTATTTCGGCGAAGTCGTTAACCGGACCGGTGGGCATTGCGCAGATGTCCGGCCAGGCCGCCAGGCAAGGACCTTCGGCCTTCATTATGCTGATGTCCATGGTCAGCCTGAACCTGGCCGTCATTAACCTGATGCCGCTCCCCATCCTGGATGGCGGCGGCGTCGTCATGTTGATGATCGAGATGGTCATGCGGCGGGATATGAGTATGTCGGTCAAAGAGGCGGTTTTCAAGGTCGGCTTCGTGTTCATCATGATGCTGGTCGCCTTCGTGCTTTACAATGACATCACGAAGATTCTGCCCGCCGGGTAGCATCTTTCGGGTGTGTGAAATCATCTCAAGACTTCGGCCATGAACTGTACCTGCGTCCGCTACACGGAATTGCCGCACACCAGCAATCTTTTCGCGGACTTTACTTACCATCCCGACCGCGTTCGCGCCTTCTATCCCCATATCGCCGGCGATTTCGAATCCATTGTTCGTGAAATGCGCTTCCCACCCGAGCGGCGCGCGGCCCTGGTTGCCGCGTTGCGCCAGGAAAATGGCGACAGTCCGGCGCTTGAACAACTATCGCGCGAGGGCACGGTAGCCGTTGTAACCGGCCAGCAGGTCGGTCTTTTTTCTGGCCCCGCCTATACTATTTACAAAGCTCTCACAGCGGTGAAACTGGCGCGCAGCCTGGCGGAGCGCGGCATTCCGGCGGTGCCCGTATTCTGGCTGGCCACCGAGGACCACGACTTCGCCGAAGTGAACCACTGTTGGGTTTTTGACGCCGAGCACCATCCCATCAAACTGGAGAAACCGCATTCGCCGGCCACCAGCCAGCCCGTCGGGCAGTTTGTCCTGAGTTCGCCGCCGATTACCGAATTGCGCGCGGCGCTGGCCACCTTGCCTTTCGGCGACGAGATTTCCGCCTTGGTCGAAGAAACCTATCGGCCCGGCCGGACCATGGGCCAAGCCTTCAGTGCGCTGCTGAAGCGGTTGCTCGCGCCATACGGTTTGCTGCATGTCGATCCCATGTCACCCGCTATGCGGGAACTGGCCGCGCCGGCGATTCGTTCGGCACTTGAGGCGGCGCCGGATCTGACCGCCGCGGTGTTGGAGCGAAATCGTGCCCTGGAGGCCGCGGGCTATCATGCGCAGGTCCACGTGGAAGACCAGACATCCTTGGTGTTCCTGCTGGAGAATGACCGCCGTTATACCCTGCGCCGCTATGGCCGCGACTATCTGCAAAATGGCCGCCGCTTTTCGACCGAAGAATTGATGGAGCGCGCGGCTTCACTTTCGCCCAATGCGCTGCTGCGTCCAGTGGTGCAGGATTCCATGCTCCCGACCGTGGCCTACATAGGCGGCCCGGCCGAACTGGCCTACCTGGCGCAATCCGCAGTGATCTACCGCGCCATCCTGGGCCGGATGCCCGCCGCGCTGCACCGCGCCGGGTTCACGCTGGTCGATCAGCGCAGCCGCAAGCTGATGCAACGCTACGCATTGGGACTGGGCGACTGCGTGCACGGAGACGAGGCCGTCCGCGACCGCATTGCCGCGCGATTGATTCCGCCGGCGATCTCCGGCACCCTGGAGCAAACCAAGACCTCCGTGGAGCAGGCTGTCGACCGCCTGATCCGCCACCTTTCGGGCTTCGACGCCACTCTCGCCGCCGGCCTTGGCAAGAGCCGCCGGAAGATGCTTTATCAGCTCGCCAAAATGGAGCGCAAGATTGGCCGCGAAACCATGGCTCGGGATGCGCGCGTGGCTCGCGATGCGGCATATCTTTCGGGATTGGTTTATCCGCAGCGGCACCTGCAGGAGCGGCTTTATTCCATCCTCCCGTTCCTGGCGAAGCACGGCACGGGTTTGATCGACGATTTGTACGAGTGTCTGAACCTGGACTGCCCCGACCACCAGTTAGCCGTAATATAAACTGGAGGGCGGGCTACGGCCCGGCAGCCATAAATGCGAATCATTTCTTCGATCCTGCTATTTCTCGCCGGCCTTCCCGCGGCCGCTCAGCTCTCCGAAGACAAGCCCGAACTCATTCGCGTCAACCCGCACGTGTATTGCGCCACCGGCTACGCACTGGGCAATGTCATTTTCGTCTTGACGAATCGTAGCGTCGTGGTAATGGACACCACCGAAGGCCAGGCGCCCGCGCGGCAAATCCTCGACGATTTCCGAAAAGTCTCCACTCTGCCCGTCAGCTACATCGTTTATACTCACTTTCACGGAGATCATATTAACGGCGCGAAGGTCTTCGCCGGGCCCGATACCAAGGTCATCGCGCAACGGAACCACACCGAGGAAATGCGGAAATACCGCCTGATGGCGGGCTACAACCGCATGCTCAACCAGATTCAATGGGCCGCCCATATACCGCGCGCGGATCGCGGCGCCTCGCTGGGCATCGACCTGCTGCATCCGGGCGAAAGCGGCTACATTCCGCCGCAGATTCTGTTTGACGAAGAGTATCGGTTCACCGAAGGCGGCGTGCGCTTTGAGCTTTATCACACGGAAGGCGAAACGGTGGATCATCTGATGGTGTGGCTGCCGGATTTCGAAACGCTGCTGCCCGGCGACCTGTTCTATTGGAGCTTTCCGATGCTGGCCAGCCCCGGCAAGCCAGACCGTCCCGTATTGGAGTGGGCGGCTTCGCTCGATCGCATGCGGCAACTGCATCCGGCGTACCTGGTGGGATCTCACAGCCGCCCGCTCACGGGACGCGACGTGATCGACCAGGCGCTAGCCAACTATGCACGCGCCATTCGCTACGTGCACGATGAAACCGTCAAGCACATGAACGACGGTGAGCCCCTCTCCCAGATCCGGCAGGAAGTCCGGCTGCCCGCGGACCTGGTTCCCCTGCCCTATCTGCAGCCGGTCTATGGCACGGTGGAGTGGGCGGTCAATGGCGTGTTCCGGCAGTACACGGGATGGTACGATTTCGATCCGGCACACCTGAACGGCGGTGACTCCGCTCCGCTCGACCGGGCGCTGGCCGAAGCCGCGGGCGGGACGGATGCGATCCTGCGGCGGGCGCGCAAAGCGTTCGACGACGGCCAACTGCAACTGGCGCTCGAAATCGCCGAAGTAGCCATCGGCGCCGGCGACCACACGGCGCATCGCCTGCGCGCGGAAGTGCTGGAGCGCATGGCTGCGCAGACCTCCAACGGCGTGGCGCGCAATATTTATCGCGAAGCCGCCGCCGAAGATCGGAAGGCGCTGCAGTGATCACCGCGCTGCTCGCCGATCCCCTTTACAAACGCCATATTCCGGGTCCGGGCCACCCCGAGCGGCCGGAGCGCCTGGATGCCGTGCTTTCAGCGCTGGACGCAGGCGGCCTCACCACGCAAATGCTGCGCGTCCAACCGCGCGCGGCCACCGAAGACGAACTGGCCGCCTGTCATTCCCGCTCTTATCTGGCGATCGTACAGCACGATGCCGCGCGCGGTAACGAAACGCTCTCTACCGGCGATACGGAACTCAGCGCCGAGTCGCTCGATGTGGCACTCGAAGCCGCCGGCGGCGTGCTGAACGCCGTAGATACGGTAATCGAACGGCGCGCGCAAAACGCATTCTGCGCGGTGCGTCCGCCCGGCCACCACGCCACGCGCGATCGCGGCATGGGATTTTGCATCTTCAACAATATCGCCATCGCGGCGCGCTACGCGCAGCGGCGCCACGGCGTGGAGCGCGTGCTCATCGCGGACTGGGATGTGCACCACGGCAACGGCACCGCGGATATCTTCTACGCCGATGGATCGGTCTTTTTCTTCAGCACGCACCAGCACCCCTGGTATCCGGGCACCGGCCGCCCCAACGAGACCGGCGAAGGTGACGGCCAGGGCGCTACGCTCAACTGCCCGTTTCCCGCCGGCGCCGGCCGATCCGAAATCCTGGGGGCGTT
>JBEKIM010000032.1:0-27565 GCA_050011755.1 Bryobacteraceae bacterium
CGGTGCCCATGATCGCCCGCCGCAAGCTGGTGGGCGTGATCGACATGCAATCCACGCGGCCCAATGCCTACACGGAGCACGACCGCGCTTTGCTGCGCCTGATCGCGGCGCGGGTGGCGATCTCGAGCGACAATGCGCGGCTGTACTGGCGCGTGGAGCGGCAGAACCGCACGCTGAAGGCGCTGGCATCCATCTCGCAGGAATTCTCATCGATCCTGGACGTGGGCGAGCTGCTGAGTAAGATCGCCAGCACGGTGCGCGGCCTGATCGACTATGACGCGTTCAACATCCTGCTGGTGGATGCCGAGCGCAAATTGCTGCGGCACCGTTTCAGCATCCGCTACGACGAGCGGGTGGATCTGGACAACGTGCCCCTGGGAAAGGGCATCACGGGCGCGGCCGTGGCGCAACGCGCGCCCGTGCGCGTGCAGGATACCAACCAGGATCCGCGCTACATCGCCTCGCATCCGGGCATCCGGTCGGAAGTGGCGATCCCGTTGATGACGCTCGACCGGGTATCCGGCGTGATGGATCTGGAAAGCGAGCGGGTAGGCTACTTTACCGACGATCACGTGCGCATGCTGATGCTGCTGGCGCCGCAGATCGCCAGCTCAGTCGAAAATGCGCGCCTGTATGAAGAGGTAGCGATTCGCGAGCGGCGCATGGAGGAAGATCTGCAAGCCGCGCGCGAGCTGCAAAGCGTGATGCTGCCCACCGGCGATCCGGGCTTCCAGGGTTTGGAGGTGGCCGCCGGGCTGCGTCCGGCGCGGGGCATCAGCGGCGACATCTACGATTTCTTCGAGGCGCAGGATCATCGCGCGGTGCTGGCCTTCGGAGACGTCAGCGGCAAGGGCGCCGCGGCGGCATTGTATGGCGCTCTGGTAAGCGGGCTGCTGCGATCGCTCGCGCCGCGGCGCACCGATCCGCGGCAGATCATGCGCGCCCTGAATGAAGCCCTCATCGAACGTAAGGTGGAAGCGCGCTACGTGACGCTGCTGGTGATGCTCTGGAGCCCTGCTATCCGGCAGTTCGTGATGGCCAATGCGGGCAGCAATCCGCCGCTGGTATGCCGGAACGGCGAGGTCCTGAAGACCAAAGTGGAGGGCGTGCCGCTGGGCCTGCTGGATGAGCGGGAATACGAGGAAGTGGTGTTTCAGGCGCATCGGGACGACACCATCGTCCTGTACTCCGACGGCGTGACCGATCACCTCAGCCCGGATGGGCAGGACTACGGGCGCAGCCGTTTATCGCAAGTCGTGCGGCGCATGTGCGACAAACCGGCGGAAGCCATCGTGGCCGAGATCCTGGCGGACCTGGACCGCTTCAACTCCACTCCGTTCGACGACCAGACGGTGCTGGTGCTGAAGGTGAAATGAACGATGTTTCACTACTCGGGACAGGATCTTTATTGCGAGAATGTGCCGCTGGCGGACATCGCGCGACAGGCCGGGACACCTGCGTACGTGTATTCGAGCGCCTCGATCCTGGAGAAATATCGCGCATACGATGAAGCTTTTGGCAGCCTGCCGCACGAGGTCTGCTACGCGGTCAAAGCCAATTCGTCGCTCGGCATTCTGGCCTTGCTGGCCAAGGCCGGCGCGGGGTTCGATATTGTTTCCGGTGGTGAACTCTATCGCGTGATCGCGGCCGGCGGCGATCCTTCGAAAGTGGTGTTTTCAGGCGTAGGCAAGACCTCTGGCGAGGTGGACTACGCGCTCGAGAGCGGCATCCACATGTTCAATTGCGAGTCCGCGCCCGAATTGGCCCTGATCGATGCGCTGGCGGCGCGGCGCGGCGTGAAGGCGCGCTTCGCCATTCGCGTGAATCCGGACGTAGACGCTTCCACGCATCCTTATATTTCTACCGGTCTGCGCGAACACAAGTTCGGCATTGACATTGCGGACGCCGAATCGGTATACGAGGGCACGCGCGACCTGCCGAACCTGGTGGCCGAAGGGGTGAGCTGCCATATCGGATCGCAACTGATGGACACCAATCCCATCCTCGAAGCCATCGATCGCGTGCTGGCGCTGATCGCGCGGCTGCGCGGCAAGGGTTTTGCCATCGGCCATATCGACCTGGGCGGCGGATTAGGGGTGGCTTACCAGCCAAATGAGCGGGCGCCCGAGATCCGCGGCTTCATTGCGCAGGCGCTGGCTAAACTCGCAGGCAGCGGGTTGCGGGTGGCGATCGAGCCGGGCCGTTCCATCGTGGGCAGCGCGGGCGTGCTGCTTACGCGCGTGCTTTACCGGAAGCACAGCGGCGGCAAGGAATTCGCGATCGTGGACGCGGCCATGAACGATCTGATCCGGCCCGCGCTCTACCGTTCGCACCACGAGATTATCCCGCTGCGCAAGTCCGCGCGGCCCGAGATTGTGGCGGACGTGGTGGGGCCGGTTTGCGAGACGGGCGATTTTCTGGCGCGCGGGCGCAAGATGGCCAATGCCGCGCCGGGCGATTACCTGGCGATATCGACCGCGGGGGCCTACGGGTTCGTGCAGTCGTCCAATTACAACTCGCGGACGCGCGGGCCGGAGATCCTGGTGGAAGGCGACCGGTTCCGCACCATTCGGGCGCGCGAGACGTATGCCGACCTGGTGCGCGGAGAAGTGCGGTGAGTGCGGGGCGCGGCAGGCATTCAGCCTGTCTACTGCTGGGGCTGGCGGCGCCGTTGGCCGTGGCTCACGATCCCATCACCACGAAGCTGCTGTGGACGCAGGAGATCTCGCGAATCGTAAACCGGCATTGCGCAAGCTGCCATCGCGAGGGCGGCGCGGCCATGCCGCTCGAGACGTACGACGATGCGCGGCCCTGGGCCAAGGCTATCCGGGACGAGGTACTCGCGCGGCGCATGCCGCCTTGGGGCGCGGTGAAGGGGGTAGGCGACTTTCGCGGCGACCCCAGTCTCTCGCAAATTGAAATCGACATGATCGTGAATTGGGTGGAGGGCGGCGCTCCCAAGGGCGACGATATCTACCTGCCGCCGGCCCCGCATTTCGGCGTGGAAAGCAGGCCGCAGCCGCCGGCGCACGAACTGAAGGTCGAGACCGCCTCGCCGCGCACGCTTTCGGCGGCCGCCGAGTTCGCCGGCTTGCGGCCTTTGCGGTTGGCGGCGGGCGAGTCTCTCGAAGTCACCGCCTACGAGCCGGATGGCCGCGTGGAACGGCTTATCTGGATTCGCGATTGGCGGCCGCAGTGGGAGCGCACTTACTACTTCCTGCATCCTATGCGGTTTCCCAAGGGCACGCGTATCGCGGCGTATTCGGGCAAACCAGCCGAAGTCGCGATGGCCCTAGCCCGGTAACCCACAGCCACGAAGCGCAATTCCCGAACTGTTAGGATAGGAAGATAACATGAGGGCACATCGCTTGGTTGTTTTTCTGCTGCCGCTCCTGATGGCGGCGCAGAACCTCGAAGAGTTTAAGAAGAAAGTCACAGAGTTCACACTCGCCAATGGCCTGCACTTCATCGTGGTGGAGCGGCACGAAGCCCCGGTAGTATCATTTCACACTTATGTGAACGCCGGTTCGGTGGACGACCCGTCGGGCGCCACCGGCATCGCGCATATGTTCGAGCACATGGCCTTCAAAGGCACCGAGAGCATCGGCAGTAAGAACTGGCCCGAGGAAAAGAAAGCCATCGACGATGTAGAGGCGGTCTACGACCGGTTGGACGCCGAGCAAAACAAGGGCATCAAGGCCGATCCTCAGAAAGTTGCCGCCCTGAAGGCGGATTTAAAGACGGCCGAG
Source organism: Bryobacteraceae bacterium (assembly GCA_050011755.1). Taxonomy (GTDB): domain Bacteria; phylum Acidobacteriota; class Terriglobia; order Bryobacterales; family Bryobacteraceae; genus Bog-159. Next base: position 3,750 of record JBEKIM010000032.1, read on the forward strand.
GAAAAGGCCAACTCGTTTGTGGTGCCGAATCTTTTCCCGCGCATCATCGAGCAGAATGGCGGCGAGAACATGAACGCCGAGACATCCTGGGACTCCACACAATATTTCTACAGCCTGCCGTCGAATCGGCTGGAACTATGGTTCCTGCTGGAGTCGCAGCGGTTCATCCAGCCCGTCTTCCGCGAGTTCTACAAGGAGCGCGACGTGGTGATGGAGGAGTACCGCATGCGGGTGGAATCCGAGCCGCAGGGCAAGCTGTTGCAAACCTTCCTGGCGACGGCGTTTGAGGCATTTCCTTACCGGGTGATGGGCACGGGCTGGCCGAGCGATGTGACGCATTTGCGGCGGGCGGACGCCCTGCGCTTCTTCAACGAGTATTACGTGCCTGGCAATATCACGCTGGGGATCGTGGGCGATGTCGATCCTACCGAGGCGCGGCGCTTGGCGGAGAAGTATTTCGGGCCGATGCAGGCACGCCCGCTGCCGCCGCTGCTGCATACCGCGGAACCGCGCCAGGAAGGCCCCAAGCAGGCGGAGGTGGCATCGCCCAGCCAGCCTCTGCTGGTCATAGGCTATAAGCGCCCGGATGAGTACAGCAAGGAGGATCCGGTGTTCGACGTGATCAGCGGCGTGCTGGCGGGCGGCCGAACCGGGCTGCTTTATAAGGACCTGGTGCGCGATAAACGCATCGCCCTGGAGGCGGATGCCGACGATACCTTTCCCGGCGGCAAGTATCCGAACCTGTTCCTGTTTTTCCTGGCGCCCGCGGCGGGACATACCACGGCGGAGAACGAGAAGGCGTTCTACGATTTGCTGGAGAAATTCAAGGCGGAAAAGGTGGACGACGCAACCCTGACGCGGGTAAAGACGAAAACGCGGGCGAGTCTGATCCGGAGGTTGGATAGCAATTCGGGACTAGCCGGACTCTTGACGGAGTATTCCGCGATCTACGGCGATTGGCGAAAGGTCTTTACGGATCTCAATGAATTGGACAAGATTACCGCTGCCGACGTGCAGCGCGTGGCCCAGGAATGCTTCGTACCCGAAAAGCGCACGGTGTCTTACCTGATTGCGCCGAAACAGCCCGCGGGAGGCGCTCAATGAAACCGTTTCTTAGGGCCTCTTGGCGCAGAATGAACTTACCCGCATGGACGGTATTTCTGGCCGCGGCGGCTTTCGGCCAGACCACGGTGGGCCCGGCCCCGATCCCCGATACGCCGGCCACTTACAAAGATCTCAAATTCCCGCAGCTAAAGAAAATTCCCATCCCGAACGTGACCACCTACACGCTGCCGAATGGGATGAAGATCTACTTACTCGAAGATCACGAGCTGCCGATCGTGAGTGGCACAGTCCGGATTCGCACAGGCAACCTGTTCGACCCGGCCGATAAAGTGGGCCTCGCATCCATCACCGGAACGGTGATGCGCTCGGGCGGAACGAAGAGCAAGACGGGCGACCAACTCGACGAGGAGCTGGAGAACATCGCCGCGTCGGTCGAAAGCGACATCGGCGAGTCCAGCGGCTCGGTCTCTTTCTCCGCGCTGAAAGAGAACACCGACGAAGTCCTGGGCATTTTCAAAGATGTGATCGTCGAACCCGAGTTTCGCCAGGATAAGATCGACCTGGCCAAGTCCGAGATGCGCAGCAGCATCTCGCGGCGGAACGACGACGCGCACGGCATTGCAGACCGGGAATTCGCCGCCATCGTGTACGGGAAAGACACGCCCTATGGCTGGGATGCCGAATACTACACGGTCGATCGCATTGCGCGTCCGGACCTGGCCGCTTTCTACCAACGCTATTACTTCCCGGCCAACATGCTGATGGCGGTTTGGGGCGATTTCTCTACCGCCGACATGCAGTCGAAGCTGGCCAAGTTATTTGGCGATTGGAAGTACGAACAGCCCAAAGTGCCGCCGTTTCCGCCGGTGCGCGAGAAAGCCCAACCCGGTATCTTTTTGGCCAAGAAAGACGACGTTACCCAGACTTTCTTCATCGAAGGCCACCTGGGCGGACAGCTCAAAGACCCGGACCTTCCGGCGCTGGAGATCATGGGGGACATCCTGGGCGGCGGGTTCCAGAGCCGCCTGATGCAGCGTGTGCGCACGCAACTCGGCCTGGCCTATGAGATTTCGGCGAATTGGGGCGCGCATTACGATCACCCCGGCCTGTTCGAGATCTCAGGAAGCACCAAATCGGCTTCCACGGCCGAAACTCTGACGGCGATTCACGAGCAGGTGGAACGGATGCGCGCCGGCGAGGTGACCGCCGACGAGTTGGAAACCGCCCGGCAGTCGGCGCTAAACGGCCTCGTATTCGCTTTCGACACCAAGACGAAGACCTTGGGACGCCTGCTGAACTACGAGTATTACGGCTATCCCAAAGACTTCATCGACCGCTATCAGAAAGGTCTCGAGGCGGTCACTCAGGCGGACGTGCTGCGCGTGGCGCGGGAACACGTTCACGCGGCCGATTTGACCATTGTGGCCGTGGGCAAGACCGACGAATTCGAGAAGTCTCTGGCAACGCTGGGTCTGCCGGTTTCGTCCATCGATTTGACCATTCCCGAATCCAAGCCGTCCGGGGCGGGTGCGGCCGCGCCCAAGTCCGGGACGGGTGATGCCGCGAAAGCCAGGCAATTGCTGGAGCGCGCGCAGCAAGCGGTCGGCGGCGCCGAAAAACTGGCGGCGGTGAAAGACATGACGGAAGTCGCGGAGTTGCACGTAGTTCAGGCGGCGGGCGGAGTCACTATGAACCGTACGGATCGGTGGGTGGCGCCCACTTATTTCCGCGAGGACACCAAGTTGCCGTTCGGCCTGGTCGCGATTTATGGCGATGGTAAGACCGGGTGGATGTCGAGTCCGCAAGGCAAGGCGGACCTGCCGGCTGCGCAGTTGAGACCGGTGCTGGATAAGCTGCTGCGGCTGTACTATCCTCTGTTGCTCAGCGATCGGCTGCCCGGCCGAACGGTGAGTTGGGTTGGCCCCGGTGAAGTGGAAATCTCGGATGGGCAGGGCAGTTCGGTGCGGCTCTTCGTCGATCGGAAAACGGGGATGCCGGCGAAGTTGGAATATCAGTCGCTTACCATGGGCGGTCCCCCATCAACGGTGGACGAAGTCTTCGATGGCTTCGAAGAGGTGAACGGCGTTAAGGTTCCCAAGCAGATGACCCTGATGCAGAATGGAAACAAATACGCGGATGTGGTGGTCAATTCCGTCCAACTCAACACTGGATTGAAAACGGAGGATCTGAGCAAGAAACCATGAAGACCCTGTGGGCGGCGCTACTGGTGGCCGGCTTGGGCGCGAGTACGCATGCGGAAACCAGCGAGCAGAGGGGCAAGCGCGTGATGAACGAGGCCCTGGCGGCGGTGGGCGGCCAGGCCTTCCTCAATATGCGGAACCGCGTGGAAACGGGAAGGATCTACAGCTCTTACAACGACCAAATCTCCGGCATGGCGGTGGACGCACTCTATACGGCTTACCTGCCTCTGCCCAATCCGCCGGAGCCCGGATTCCTGGGCGTGCGTGTGCGCGACGCGCGCGGGAGGAAGCCGGAGGATATCACCGGCAAGAAACAAGACGATGTGATCCTGTATGGGGATGGGGGCGCGTACGAGGTTACCTTCCGCGGCGCGCGCCCGCTTTCCGACATTCTTGTGCAGCAATTCAGAACGGCCACACTGCACAATATCTTCTATATCCTGCGCCAGCGCCTGGGCGAGCCGGGGATGCTTTTCGATTCACGCGGCTCCGATTTTTTCGATAATCGGCCGGTGGAAATCGTCGAGATTGGCGACGCCAACAACGAAACGGTCACTGTATATTTCGACCAGATCAACAAGCTGCCCTTGCGGCAGCTTTATCACCGGCGCGATCCGATCGATCATTCGAAACTGGAGGAAGTCACAATCTACAGTAAGTATCGCGACGTGGGCGGCGGCGTGATGTGGCCCTTCGCCATCCGGCGCGAGCGCAACGGCGAGAAGATCTTCGAAATGTACTCGGAGAGCGTGGAGATTAATCAGGACTTGAAAGACAGCATGTTCACGCTCCCGCCGGGATTGAAACTCCTGAAGAAAGACAAGTAGGCGTGCGCCGCGGCAAACCGCGCTCCCCCGGGCTGTTACAATAGCGCGTTCAGGGAGGCAATTCCAATGGAAGATGCGGTGATCCGGCCGACCATGAAATTCATCAAGCTCGGCTATGCCGTGGTGCTGTTGCTGATCGTGGGTTGCGCGGTTCTGTTTTTCACGATGATTTCGCCGGACGATCCATGGCGGAGCCGTCCCTGGATACTGGCCGTGCCCGCGCTGCTTCTGATCTGGCCGATTCGCAGGCACATGGCGCGCCAATTCACGAAGGCCACCATTGCGGGCGACCGGCTGCGGTATGAGGTAGGAGCGTTTTCGAAATCCACGCGGAACATTTCGTTGCCGAAAGTGCAGGATGCGCGCGTGGATCAATCGGTCATGCAGCGGATGTTCGGGGTCGGCAACCTTTCCATTGAAACGGCCGGCGAAACCAGCCGCCTGACCATCCGCAACGTCGACCGGCCGCAGCATGTCGCCGACGAGATTCTGGCAGCGTCGCACAACGCGGCTCCGGGGCAGACGCCATGAGTGAACAATCAAGCGGCAAACTGGCGGGCAAAGTGGCCCTGATTACGGGCGCCAGCCGCGGTCTGGGCAAAGCCATGGCGCTGGCGCTGGCCGGGGAAGGGGCCAGTATCGCCCTGGTGGCGCGCGACCGCGAAGCGCTGCAGAAGACCGCCGAAGAGGTGTGGAGCACCGGCGCCGGCGCACAGGTGTTTCAAGCCGATGTGACCCGCGAAGAGCAAGTGCTGCGCCTGGAGCGGGAAGTGGCCGAGGCGTTCGGGCGGGTCCAGATTCTCATCAATAACGCGGGCATCAATATCCGCAAGCAGCTCATCGAGTTCACGCTGGACGAGTGGCGGCGGGTGGTGGATACCAGTTTGACCAGCACGTTTTTGATGTGCCGCGGATTCGTGCCGCACATGAAAGGCGGCGGCTACGGACGGGTGCTGAACTTAGCCTCCACCATGGCGCACGTATCCCTGCCGGGCCGCACCGCCTATTCCGCCGGCAAGAGCGGACTGCTAGGGCTCACGCGCGCGCTGGCGCTGGAACTCGCTTCCGACGGCATTACCGTAAACGCCATCAGTCCCGGCCCTTTCGCCACCGAGATGAACACGCCATTGATTGAGAACGCGGAACTCAACGCCCAGTTCGTCGCCAAAATCCCGCTGGGCCGATGGGGCCGCGTCGAAGAAGTCGGCCGGTTGGCCGTTTACCTCTGCGGGCCGGACGCCGGCTTCATCACCGGAACCGACGTGTTGATCGACGGGGGATGGTGTGCGGCGTAATTGCCAGGCGGCGGATGGACCAGACCAAGCGCGGCAAAAGAGATGACATCAACGAATTCGACGATGCGTACTAGACCTTTGGGCACGTGGATCGCCTGCCCCGCGATTCTTCTGCTGGTCTCGTTGTGGCTGACTGCCTGCCATGGCACGCAGCGCAAAACGATCGCGGTGGTCCCCAAAGCCACGGCGCATCTGTTCTGGGTGACGGTACACGCGGGCGCCGCGGCCGCCGGCAAGGAATTCAACGTGGACGTGCTTTGGAATGGACCGTCCTCGGAGACAGACTACGCGCGGCAGGTTCAGATCGTCGATTCCATGATCGCGCGGCAGGTGGATGGCCTGGTGGTGGCGGCACAGGACCGCACCACCCTCAACGCTTCCCTGGAACGCGCGGCCGCGGCCCACATTCCCGTGACGGTATTCGACTCCGGCGTGGATTCTACGAACTTCATGACTTACATCGCGACCAATAACTTCCAGGCCGGACAGATGGGCGCCCGCAAACTGGCGGCGCTGCTGAATGGCAAGGGCAAGGTCGCCATGCTGATGAACGCGCCGGGAAGCAAGTCCACGCTGGATCGGGAAGCCGGCTTTGAAGACGTGTTGCAAAAGGAATTTCCCGGAATGCATATCGTAGCGCGCCAGTTTTCCATGTCCGATCGCGCCAAGGGCATGGCGGCGGCTGAAAACTTTCTGACGGCCCAGCCGGATCTGGACGGCATGTTCGCCTCCTCGGAACCCAGTTCGGTGGGCGCGGCCCTGGCGTTGAAATCGCGCGGACTGGCAGGCAAGGTCAAACTGGTCGCGTTCGACGCCAGCGACGACCTGGTGCAGGATCTGAAAGACGGCTCCATCGATGCCCTGGTCGCGCAGGACCCCTTCAAGATGGGTTATGAAGCGGTCAAGACGCTGGTAGACAAAATCCACGGAGGCAATCCGCCTAAAGTCATCGATTTGAGCGCTACGGTAGTCACTAAGGGCGATCTGGACAAGCCCGAGATCAAGGCGCTGCTCTCGCCGGATGTGAACAAGTACCTGAATTAAATGGAGGGTGATTCCCCCTCTCCCGTGCTATGCTGGAAACTCCCAAATGGCGCAGACGAGGCCCCTCCCGCGCATCTGTATAGCGCTGGGTTTTCCGGATTTGGAACGGTTGCTGGAGCACGCGCGGCGCGAAGCCGAAGCGGGTGAAACGTTTCTGGAATTCCGTCTGGATTACCTGGAACATCCTGAGCGCGGCGCCGAGGCCATTCAACCTTTCCTCGAACAGTACCCCGACTGCATCGTACTGGCCACCTGCCGCCGCCACCAGAATCACGGCAAATTCAACGGCAGCATCGATGAAGAAATGCGCGTATTGGATATAGCGGTTACGGCCGGCGCGCAAGCGGTCGACGTGGAGATCGAGAGCGCCGAGGCCGCCGCGGCCAAGCTCAGCTTATTCCGGGGACGCGCGCGCCTGATCGTCTCGTATCACAATTACGAGGCCACGCCGCAACTCGACACCCTGTTCAACCGGATGACACGCCTCCCCGCCGATGGCTACAAGATCGTGACCAACGCGCGTAAACCTTCCGACTACGGGCGGGTCCTGACATTGGCCAAGGCCCATCCGCGGACGCCGCTGGTGGTGCTGGCCATGGGCGAATTGGGCTTCCCCAGCCGCGTGCTTTCCGCCGCTTTTGGCGGGATGTACACTTACGCCGCGCCCACGGCCTCACAGGGAACCGCCGCCGGACAGGTTTGTGCCAAGCAATTGCGGCACGTCTATCGCGTGGATAAGCTGTCGCGCACCAGCAAGATCTATGGAGTGGTGGCCGACCCGGTACGGCATTCGATTTCGCCGGCCGTTCACAACCGCGCCTTCCAATACCGCCGCATGGAATCGGTATATCTGCCCTTCCTGGTACCGCCGGCGCAGATGCGGGACTTCTTCACCCTGGCAGAACGGCTGCCGGTGGCGGGCTTCAGCGTAACGATTCCGCACAAGCAGAAGATCCTGCGCTACCTCGATATCGTGGACCCCCTGGCCCGGCGCATCGGCGCGGTGAATACGGTGTGGCGCAAGGCCGGAAAATGGCGCGGCACGAATACGGATGCGGCGGGCGTAACCGTGCCATTGGCCAATAAGATGCGCCTGCACAATGCTTCCGTGCTGATTGTCGGCAACGGGGGCGCGGCACGTAGCGCCGCTTGCGCTCTATCCGATGCGGGTGCGCACATCGCCCTGGTGGGGCGCAACGCGGACCGCGTCCGGGCATTGGCCAAGATCTCCGGCGCCGAGCCGCTGCTGGCCGAACAGCTTGCCGAGCGATACTTCGACGCCCTGGTTCACGCCACCCCGCTGGGTATGTTCCCCCACGTCAACGAATGCTTTTTCAACGGGCGCATTCCCGCCGACGTGGTTTTCGACATGGTATATAATCCGCTCGAGACGGAGCTCACGCGGCGCGCCCGGGAGCAGGGGAAGACGGTCATTCGCGGCATGCAGATGTTCGTCGAACAGGCCGTACGCCAGTTTGAAACCTGGACGGGCGAGCCGGCGCCGCGCTCCGTAATGGAGAAGGCCGCTCTGGAGGCCCTCAGTTGCACAACATGAAAATCGAAAGTCCAGCAATTCGCCGCTTTACCCGGCGCCAGCTCGCCGGCGCCGCGTTGAGCACGGCAGCCGCCGCGTCGGCCGCGCAAACAGCCCCCGCGACCCCCTCCATGCGCGCCGTGGAACTGCAGGCTGCACGCGCACAGAACCAGCGCAACGCCGAAGCCCTGACGGCCGCCTGGGCCAAGCTTGAGGTTCCCATGCAGGCGGAGCCGGCGTTTCATTTCACCGCTTGAGGCATTATGCCGGAACCGGGTAGCGCAGTCTTTTTCGCCGGCATCACCGAGCTGAATCGCATGGTTCGCGAGAAGGAAGCGACGGCGGTGGAACTGGCGCGCGCATTCGGCAGGCGCCTCGAAACGCTGGGCCCGCGTTATAACGCGCTGGCCATGCCGCTGACCGAGCGGGCCATTCGCCAGGCCAAGGCGGTGGACGCCGAGATCAAGCGTGGCCGGTTGCGCGGCCCCCTGCAAGGCGTGCCTTACGGCGCCAAGGACCTGCTGAGCGTAGCGGGCCAGATTACCGCCTGGGGCGCGCGGCCGTATGCCGCGCAGGTCTTCGACTACGACGCCACTGTGGTCCAGAAACTCGCAGCCGCCGGCGCGCCGCTGGCCGGCAAACTGGCCATGGTGGAACTGGCCGGCGGGCCAGGTTACCGCTACGCCGCCGCGTCGGCGACCGGGCCGGGGCTGAACCCGTGGGACCGTTCGCGCTGGTCCGGCGGTTCGTCCAGCGGGTCGGCCATCGCCGTGGCCGCCGGACTGGTGCCGTTCGCCATCGGTTCGGAGACATCCGGCTCTATTCTCACACCGGCGGCATTTTGCGGGGTCACCGCGCTGCGGCCGACCTACGGCCTGGTCAGCCGTTACGGCGCCATGCCTCTGTCCTGGACGTTGGACAAACTGGGGCCGTTCTGCCATTCCGTAGAGGACTGCGGCATGGTGCTCGAGACCATTGCCGGCGGCGACCATCGCGATCCAGGTTCGGCCGGCAAGAGTTTTTATTACACCCCGCAATACGCGCGCAAGATGAGCGATCTGCGCATCGGCTTCGCACCGGCGGACTTCAGCGAATGGCCGGACGAGGCTGCCCGCCCGGCGTTTCAGCAGGCCCTCGAAACCATGCGCAGCCTGGGCGCGGCATTGGTGGAAACCAGTCTGCCCGATTTTCCGTACGGGCCGACGATCGGCGCGATTATTGCGGTGGATGCGGCGACTGTGTTCGAGCCGTTGATCGCCAGCGGGAAAGTGGAGGAACTGGCGGACGAAAAGCAGATCGCCGGATTGAAAGCCGGGCTGGAGATTCCGGCCAGTGTATATCTGAAAGCCATGCGCATCCGCAGGCTGGCGCAGGATGCGGTCTTCAAAGTTTTCAGCGATCTCGACGTGCTGGTGACGCCGGCCCGCCTGGCGCCGGCGCCGAAGATTGACGAGCCCCTGGATCGTCGTCCAGATCGCGCCAGGCCCAAGGACGCCGGCCTCACTGCCCTGATTGCGGCAGGCAATCTGGCCGGTCTCCCGGCGCTATCTCTACCTTGCGGATTTGCCGGCGATCTTCCCGTAGCGTTGCAATTGGCCGGATTGCCTTTTAGCGAGAATACGCTGCTGGCGGTGGGCAAAGAGTTCCAGAGCCGCACCGACTGGCATAAGCGCAGGCCGCCCGGGGTGGGATAGCCGCACTGGACATCCACCCCCTCGACCGCGCATACTTTAATCGATGGCAGATGCCGCCGACTACGGCGCGCTGCTCCGTCAGCTTCGGGAAGACATCGCCTACCGCCGGCTGGATAGCGGCATGCGGTGCCTCAAAGCCAACCGCCGTCTGATTGGAGCGCTCGCCCCTACTGAAACAAACGCCGGCGTCCTGTTAGGATACCTGGCGCAGTGGGTCGATATCGGATTTGAAGGCCCACAACTCATCAAATGCTTATTACCGCGCTTTCCCAAGGATTCACGCGCGACCCTACCCTTGCTCGATTACCTGCACTTGCGCATGGCCGAGGGCCTGGTGGCCATGACCGAAGAAGATTTCGAGCTGGCCAAGCGGCACTTCGCCTTCGTCGAATCGGTCGAGGAAGAAGTGCGCGATCGCGAAATGCTGGCCATTTCGAATTTTTGGATCGCGCGCTGCCTGCGCAGTCAGGGCAGATACGACGACGCCATCAGCTTCACCGTCCGCGCCCGCGGATTGGCGCAGGAACTGGGCTATGGCCAGATGGCCGCGGTGATGCAAGTGCTGGAAAGCTGGCTGGCCTTCCAGAAAGGCAAACTGCAGGAAGCCGCGCGCACGTTGCAGGAGGCCGAGGCGGCCCTCAGCGAGACCGACGATTATGTCAATCGCGGCAACATCCAGTCCGCCTACGGCAGAATCGCGCGGCGCGAGGCGCGTTACGAGCGCGCGCTCGAGTACTTCGAGAAGGCCATGGAAGAGTATGCCCGGCGCAACCCCCGGCATCCCAACATCGCCCGGTCCCTGGTGAACATGGCTTCCGCCGAGCGGCTCATGCGGTTGCAACTGCGCAAGAAAATGGATGCCGCCGCGGCCAGCCGCAAAGCCTCCGGCGTACAGAAGCCGGCGATCCCGGATTTGGCCGAGGCCCGGCAGCAGTTCCTGCGATTACGAGAGAAGGCCCTGGAGCAGCTTGCGGCTGCCGGCGGTATTTACCGGGGCCAGGGCAACCACCGGGGGATGGGCGCGGTCCACATCCTACGCGGTTTCTTGTGTCTCGATAGCGGCGAATTGGATAGCGCCGGATCGGAAGCCGCGGAGGCGTTTCGTCTGGGAGAATCGAAGGCCGATTACATCCTGATGGCGCGCGCGCGCATTCTGCAATGCATGGTGGAGAATTCCAAATTCGACGAGCAGATCGAAGAAGCTTCCGGCGCGAACCAGCATGCGCAACTCGCCGGCGATTTCGCCCGCGATGCCGTGGACTTCGCCAAACATACCCAGAACCGCCGCCTGCTGGCGCGCGCGCATGTGTGGCAGGGCATGACCTTTGCCAACGATTTCTTCGATAACGTGGAGGCCGCCCGCCAGTCTTGCGACGCGGCTGCCTCCCTGCTGAAACCGCAGGGCCCCGATTATATCTGGGACGATCTGCAAGAGTTGAAGGCCCGCATCCTGCGCCGGGGCCCAGTCGATACGGTGTTGCGCGAATGGTCGCAAGGCCTGATCGGCGACAAAACCTTCCGGCAGATCACCGAGGATTTCGCCCACATCATCATCCCCAAGGTCTGGGAACGGGAGGAGCGTAAGGTCTCCCGGGTCGCCGCGCGTCTCTCCATTTCGCCGAAGAAAGTGCGCCGGGTGCTGCGCGCGGCCGGCCTGTTGGCCTGACTTTCCGCAAGCCGGTGGCGGGACTTGCTACGATGAAACTTTCCCTCTCTATGCCTCTGCGCCTTTACAATACGCTTACGCAGCAAACGGCCGAATTCGCCCCGCAACGGGATAACACCGTGCGCATGTACACTTGCGGTCCCACAGTCTACGATTACGCGCACATCGGCAACTTCCGCACGTTCACGTTCGTGGATATCCTGCGGCGGTGGCTGCGTGCCAGCGGCTTCCGGCTTGACCATGTCATGAATATTACCGACGTGGACGATAAGATCATCCGCAACGCGGTGGCCGGCAATCAATCGCTTGACGATTACACCGCGCATTACAAGCAAGCGTTTCGCGACGACTGCGCTCTGCTGCGCCTGGAGACGCCCGAGCACATCACGCCGGCTACCGAGCACATTCACGAAATGGCGGAAGCCATCGCGCGCCTGGCAGAGGGCGGCCACACTTACGCGAGCGACGGCTCCATCTACTTCCGGATTGCAACCTTTCCGGAATACGGCAAGTTATCGCACAACGATTTCAGCGGCATCCGCGCGGGCGCGCGCGTGGACGTGGACGAGTACGAAAAGGCCGATGCGCGGGACTTCGCCTTGTGGAAGGCGCCCAAGGAGGGCGAGGTTTTCTGGGACGAGAAAATCGGTCCCGGCCGGCCCGGCTGGCACATCGAATGCTCCGTGATGGCGATTCAGTATCTGGGTGAGACTTTGGATATCCACGCCGGCGGCATCGACCTGGTCTTTCCGCATCACGAAAATGAAATCGCGCAATCCGAATCCCTCACCGGAAAGCCGTTTGCGCGCTTCTGGCTGCACGCCGAATTCCTGATGGTGGAAGGCCAGAAGATGTCCAAGTCGCTGGGCAACTATTTTACGCTGCGCGACATACTGGGCCGCGGTTACGCGCCGGAAGCGGTTCGTTACCTGCTGGCCTCGGTGCCTCACCGCAAGACGCTGAACTTTACTTTCGATGGCTTGCAGTCCGCCAAGACCGCCATCGAACGGCTGCGCAATTTCAAGCTGCGGCTGGAGACTGGCGCATTCGCGGAGGGTTTCAACCCGGCGCTGGCAGATCGCACCGCGGCCGCCCAATCCCAATTCATCGCGGCGATGGACGACGACCTGAATACGGCGGAGGCCCTGGCCGCCATGTTCGAGTACGTCAGGGAAATCAACTCGGCCATGGATGCCGGCGAGATACGGGCGGAAAATCGCGCGCCGGCACTGGAGTTTCTGGCGCGTTTCGATGCCGTATTCGCCGTGTTGCAGCCCACCGCGGAAAGCGGCCAGTTGGGCGAAGCGGAAGTGGAGGCGCTGGTGCAGGCGCGCAACGAAGCCAAGAAATCCCGCAATTTCGCGCTTTCAGATCAACTCCGCCAGCAGTTACTCGAGCAGGGGATTATTTTGGAAGACACGAAGTCCGGCACGCGCTGGAAGAGGAAGGCATCGTGAAGTTACAAACCAAGGCGGTGCATGCAGGCGACCGCAAGAAGAGCGGCGGCCATGTACCCGTCACAACCCCCATCCATACCGCCTCCAGTTATTTCTACGACAGCATGGAGGAACTGGATCGCGTCTTCGGACAGGAGGAACCGGGTTACTGTTACGCGCGCTACGACAATCCCACGAACGCGGCTCTCGAAGAGTTGGCCGCCGCGCTCGAAAACGGCCACGGCGCGCTGGCTTGCAGCTCCGGCATGGCGGCCATCCACATGGCGCTGCTCGCGGCGCTGGCCGACCGCCCGAAATCGGTGCTGGCCGCCAACGCGCTGTATGGAGCCACGGTCAGCCTGCTGATGAACGTGATGGAAGCCTCGGGCGTGAACGTACGCTTCGTGGATGTTTGCGACCTGGACGCGTTTCGGAAAGCCGTGGAGGAATTGAAACCCGGCTGCGTCCTGGTGGAGACCATCTCGAATCCGCTGCTGCGTGTCGCCCCCCTCGACCGCATCGCCGAAATCGCGCGCGCGGCCGGCGCGGCGCTGGTTGTGGACAATACGTTCGCCACGCCGATGCTGGTGCGGCCGCTCGAACTGGGCGCGCATTTTGCCGTACATAGCGCCACCAAGTACCTGGCGGGCCACGGCGACGTGATGGGCGGCATCGTGGTGACGGATGCGGCGCACTATGACGGATTGCGGAGCCTGGCGCGCGCCGTCGGTCCGGCGCTTGGGCCTTTCGAAAGTTATTTGACGATGCGCGGCATCAAGACGCTGCCGCTGCGCATGGAACGGCAGTGCGCCAACGCCTGCCGGGTGGCTTCGTGGCTGGCGTCGCACGGCGCCGTCGAGCGTGTGTACTTTCCGGCCGATCCCGGGCACCCGGATGCGGCCGATATCCGCCGCCTGTTGCCGCCGGGACAATACGGCGCCATCGTCAGCTTCGAGTTGAAGGGCGCCGGCCGCGCGGAAGTGTTCCGGTTCATGAACGCCCTGCGCATGATCGTGCGCGCCACGTCGTTGGGAGATGTGCATACCATGATGCTGTACCCGGTGATGAGCTCGCATCGGGAGATCTCGCCGCGGCATCGGCAACGCATGGGCATCCGCGACAACCTCGTGCGGTTATCGGCCGGCATTGAAGCTGTGGAAGATATCGTGGAAGATCTGGAGCAGGCCCTGCGCAGCCTCGGGTAAACCGTCGCGGGACTTTGGGTTTTGGGTTTTTTAGCGAATCCCGCTGAGGGTGTCGAGCAGGTTGGGTCCGATTAAGCTGCCCCACCCCGTCACCAGATCGTAACCTGCGACCGCGGTGTATTTGCCGTTGCTGCCGCTGACGATGTCGTGAAAATCGCTATCGTAATTCGGTCCCAGCGCGATCCGATAGAGCGCCGGATTGAGAAACCCGAAGGTGGCCTCCCCATTGAGCACCGCCTGTTGGTTCACCAACGCCATGAAGCCGGCCCACTGCGGCGAGGCATAACTGGTCCCGCCATTTCCGCCGCTGCAGGAGCCGTCCCAGCAGCTATATTGATTGGTATTCGCTTCCGCGGCGACGTCCGGAATGTTACGCAAGGTGGTCGATCCGCCATTCGAGGCGTCGATGACTCCAGCCAGCATCTGGTATCCCGGAATGGGGATTTTGTTCTTCGAAGGCATGCCGGCACTGTATTTCCAGCCCGTTTCCGATTTCCAGGCGCCGCCGGGCCCATCGGTCATCAGGTCCGTGCCGCCGACGGCGGTCAGGTAGGGATCGTCCGCCGGCCAGACACTGTCCGCCGGAGTGCTGGACCCGTTGTCGCCGGTGGCCACGAACAGGGTTTGCCCCTGCGCCATAAACTCTTTGAATATAGGGTCCACGCTGCTTTCGTCGTCCGACCAACCCCAGGAACAGCTGAGCTGCTTGGACGTATTGTCGGCCGCCATCTGGCTGAAAATCGAGACATCGCTGTTTCCCACATAAACCACAACATGGCTCAGCCCGGGCGCCATGGAAATGGTCATCTCGATATCCAGAACCTGTTCGCTGTCGTCACACTTCGGGGGCGGACAGCCCAGGGGCCTTCCGTTCAATGAAACGCCGCTAATGGGAACGTTGAGCGGCTGATTGACCTTCGTGAAGTAAAGCTGGACGTCGCTGACTTCGTATCCCGCATATTCAAACAACCCCACCGACTGGCCCGCGCCGGTGAGGGGGCCGGACCCATAGTATGCGGCGCGCATGTCGCTTCCGATAAATTGGCCGTTTGGGCCGGAGCCGGTGGCTTTGCCGGCCTTCTCCGGCGTTTGCGCGGTTCTAATGTGCTTGGCATGCGGCAAGTTGAAGTCGTCCAAACCGGAGATATGCAACACGGGAACTTCCAGATCGAGGCTGGGTTCCCGATCCGGCGCGTGGAAGGTGCGCTCCTCGGCCGGATGACGATAGACGCCGATGGTCACATGAAAGGCGCTCTCGACGTTCTCGACCGGACCTTCGACATCCACCACCAGGCGGTTCGCGCGCGTTCCAGTCACCGTCAGACCGTTGGCCGCCGCAAAGCGGACCACGGCATCATGATCCTGCTGGGCCGGTCCAAAGCGCGCGGCAAACTCCGCCACGCTGAGGTAGTGACGATAGTTGGGACTCGCCGGATCGTATATTTGCGCCAGCAGATCGTCGAGTTCATTTTCATTGCGTAGCGGCAATGAGATGGCGAGGCTCATGCGCTCGCCGCGCGGCAAATCCCCAATTCGCGCGGCCTGTCCATTGGCCACCGCCGGCGGCACGTGCGCGGTTAGTGGCTGCTGCCGCGCCTGAATTGGCGCTGCAAGCGCGAGCACCGCCGCGAAAAATGCGGCCAGACGCCGCGCGGCAGCGATGCCTGAAATTCTCATAAATATCGATACCCCAGTCTTCGGCGGGTGCCGAGGATTCTGAGTCTAGCACGAATAATCCGTAGCTGCCGAAAGGGCCCTGGAGGGTTCCGGCTGCCATTCGAATGGCGCATCGACAGGAAATTGCCGCCGGGCGCCGGTGCGCGTGCGCGATGGCCGGCAAGGGTCGCTCGCTAAATCGACGATAACCGGGCTGTGTCGTTGCGCCGCGTTTTGGTCCGGCGCGTGCTCTTAGCCGGATTCGATGATGGCTCGCAGCCAGCACAAAGAACTGAGGAACTCCCTTCGTCATGCCGGAACCCTGCTTGAAAGTGCTCCTGATTGAAAACGATTCGAACTATGCCGCCCGGGTGCGGGATATGCTGTCCCAAGTCCCGGGCCAGTCATTCGATCTGCAATGGTCGGAAGCCCTGTTGCCGGGCCTGGACCGCCTGGCCAAAGCCGATTTTGACGTCGTTCTAATCGACACGGCTCTTCCCGAATGCCACGGCCTGGATGCCCTCGAAGCGTTGCGAATGCACGCGCGGGGCGTCCCGATTGTGATTCTGAGCGGCCTGGACAGTGAAGCCTTCGCCCTGCGGGCCGTGCAAATCGGCGCCCAGGACTATCTGGTGAAAAGCAAACTGGAACCCGATCTACTCTACCGCAGCCTGCGGTATGCCATCGTCCGGCAGAAAAGCCAGACCGACGGCACGAAGGCGGAATCGCAGGTTCCTCCTTTACGGGTCATCGGGTGTCTCGGAGCCAAGGGCGGGGTGGGCACTACCACGGTCGCTTGCCACTCCAGCCTCGAGTTGAAGCGGCAGACCGGCCAACGCGTGCTTCTCGCCGATCTGGATATGAGCGGCGGCGCGGTCGCGTTCATGATGCGGGCGAAGTCCACTTACACAATTCTCGACGCAGCCAACGATCTGCTGCGGTTGGACCAGAGCTTCTGGGATAAAGTGGTGTTCAACGGCCCTGAAGATCTTGAGATCCTGCCCTTGGCTGCGCCCATCTGTTCGGAAGAACAGATTCGCTCGGACCGTATCCGGTACGTGCTGCGCTTCCTGCGATCGCTCTATCCCTGGGTCGTGCTGGACCTCGGCCGGCTCAGCCCGTTCACGGCGAGCCTTCTTTCGGATTTGACGGATCTGCTGCTGGTTACCACGTACGATCTGGCCGCCATCAGGGAAACGCGGCAAGTCGTCCATCGGCTGGCGGAAATGGGGTTTGAGTCGAGGCGGGTCACGCTCTTGGTGAACAAAGTTCCCAAGATGGACTGCGTGGCCGCGCTGGAGGTATCCAAAGTACTGGGGATTCAGGGCTCGGTAATCGTGCCCGAAGGCACGACCGGCGTGTTCGACGCCAAGAGCGGGATCCATCCGCAGTTAGCCCGCCTGGCCACAAACCTGGCCGGCCTGGAAGAGAAACCGCCGGCATGGAAGTACTTCTCATTCCTGGCCGCGCTCTACGGCCGGAACCGTCAACTGAAGACGGCCTAGAATCGCCAGCCTCGTGGCGCACGCCTTCAGCGCGGAAGCGCTATCTGTGACACTAGTGGGGCGGCCAATCCTGGCCGCAGCCGGCTTTCCAGCCGGCTTAGCCGCCTGAAAAGGCGGCTGCGGGCATGATTGCCCGCCCCCCAATTGGGTTTTCAACGGTGCGCCACGATTACAATCGGAGAATGCCGGGATTACGGGTGGGACCTTTGACGATGCTTCTCTTTGCCGGTGTTCGCATTGCGGGCGCGCAGCCCTCCGCCAGCCTCGCTTTGCTGAACGGCAAAATATGGACCGTGAGCGACGCCCAACCGCGCGCCGAGGCTGTAGCTTGCCTGGGAAGCCGCATCGTCGCGGTGGGATCGAACGATGAAATCCGCAGGTGGATCGCGGCGGGCACGGAAGTGATCGATCTGGGCGGCAAGCTGGTGTTGCCCGGCTTCAACGACGCGCACGTCCACTTCTTCGACGGCGGCGAGAATCTGGCCGGCGTGCAATTGCGCACTACCCGGTCGGAGGCCGAATTTCGCGCGCGCATCGCGGATTTCGCCGTCAAACAGCCGGCCGGACGCTGGATCACCGGGGGCAACTGGGACCATGAAAACTGGGTGCCCGCGCGCCTGCCCACGCGCCAGTCGATCGACGCCGTCACGTCGGGCCATCCGGTTTTCGTCAACCGGCTGGATGGCCACATGGCGCTCGCCAACTCGCAAGCGCTGAAGTTGGCCGGCATCACCCGCGATACGCCGGACCCGCCTGGCGGGACCATTGTGCGAGACGCGGCGGGCGAACCTACCGGGGTTCTGAAGGACGCGGCCATGGAACGTGTGTATCGCGTAATCCCGCCGTCTTCCCCGGACCAGATTGCGGATGCCGTGCGCGCGGCCATGCGCTATGCCGCCGAAAACGGCGTCACCAGCGTGCAGGATATGTCCGCCGCGCCGGAGATCTTGCGCGTATATCAGACGCTGCTGGCGCGTGGTGAATTGACCGTGCGCATCTCCGGCCACCAGCCGCTCGCAACGTGGGAGCGCCTCGCGGCTGTGGGCCTGCACGCGGACTTTGGCGGCGAGAAGCTGCACATCGGCGGGCTGAAGGGCTTCGCGGATGGCTCTCTGGGCTCAACCACGGCGCTGTTCTTCGAGCCCTACCTGGATGCGCCGAACACCGCCGGCCTGGCGAACAGCGAGATGATCCCGGTGAGCAAGATGCAGGGCCACATCCTCGATGCGGATCGCGCGGGGCTGCAGGTGGCCATCCATGCCATCGGCGATAAGGCCAACCATACTGTTTTGGATATGTACGAGGAGGCCGAACGGCGGAACGGACCGCGCGACCGGCGCTTTCGCATCGAGCACGCGCAACATCTGCTGCGGGACGACATCCCCCGTTTCGGCAAACTCCACGTGATCGCTTCCATGCAGCCGTACCATTCGATCGACGACGGCCGCTGGGCGGAGAAGCGCATCGGCCCGCTGCGCGCCAAGACCGCCTACGCCTTCCGCTCGCTCCTGGACACGGGCGCGGTCCTGGCGTTCGGCTCGGATTGGCCGGTGGCGCCCATGGTGCCGCTGATGGGAATCTACGCGGCCGCCACGCGCCGTACCCTGGATGGCAAACATCCCGACGGATGGGTGCCCGAACAAAAGATCAGCGTGGCAGAGGCGATCCGGGCCTACACCACGGGCTCGGCTTACGCCAGCTTCGACGACAAGATCAAGGGCTCCATTCAGCCTGGCCAACTGGCGGATATGGTAGTGGTGTCCGGCGATATTCTGAGCATCCCGGCTGCGGACATCGAGAAGGCGCGCGTAGAGATAACCGTGTTCGACGGAAAAGCGATCTATCGGCGAAGCGGGGCCGAGGCGAGGGCACAATAGGCATATGGAGCCGGCGACCGGACTGACCATCGACGATTTCGAGCAACTCCCAGGCTGAACTCTTGCGCCCGTTTGTCAGAGAGCATCAACTCGGCAATGTGATTTCCGAACAGAAATACGATTTTGACGGTAACGCGCACGGGCCCGATGTATGTTTCTACAACAAATCGAAGCGCCCGCTGCGTAACAAGAATCTGCGTGTGCAGCGCTTTGTGCCGGACCTTGCCATTGAGATTGTTTCGGTCAACGATACCTTCGAAAAGCTGGCCCGGAAGGCGCAATTTGCGATTCGTATCGGCGAATTGTTAGACCGGAACTAAAGAGGTCCTACGCGACCCCGTGCCGCCGCAGCAATTCCATCGCGTGCGGATCGCCATGCTCCGCCGCCTTCAGCGCATGCTTTTGCGCCGCGGCATAGTCCGCGCGCACCGCGTAGATTTCGGTAAGGGCGACGTGCGCGTCCGCACAGGCATTGTCCAACCGTACGGCTTCCAGAAGCAGCGCCAGGGCTTCGTCCTGCCGTTGCTCCATACGGTAAAGTTGCGCGAGGTTGTACCATGGGCGCGGATTCGCGGGTTCCCGGTCAATCCATTCCTTCTGTTCCTGAACGTGGGCCGCGGTTTCGCGATCCAACGCGAAGGCAATCACTTCTTTGCGCCAGAAACTCAACGGTGTCCTCCCACCAATATCAGATGCACGTCCATCACGTTGGTGTTCGTCGGACCCGTCACGATCAAATCGCCCAGGCTTTCGAAATAGCGATACGAATCGTTCCGCGCCAGGAATTCCGCAGCGCCGGGTTTACGGGTTGCCGTGCGCCCGTCCGCGATCGCGCCCGCTGCATCCGTGGGACCGTCGCTGCCGTCCGTGCCGGCGCTCAAAACCACCACGTTGGGCAGGCCGGCGATATCGATGGCCGCCGACAGCACGAATTCCTGGTTCCGTCCGCCGAGTCCATCGCCGCGCAGCGTGACGGTCGTCTCGCCGCCGGTAATGACGCAGGCCGGCGGTTTCAAAGGGCGGCCGGCATGCACGATTTCCTTGGCTATAGCGGCGTGCATGCGGGCGACTTCGCGCGTTTCGCCTTCGACGAACGTCGAGAGCACCAGCGTGTGAAGACCCAGCGCACGGGCGCGCGCGGCGGCGGCGTCCACCGCCAGCCGGTTGCTGCCGATGACGACATTGCGGACGCGGGCGAACAGGCGGTCGCCCCGCTTGGGGGTCTCGGCGATCTCACCGCGGCTGCCCCGCTGCAGGCGATCGCGAATCGACGCGGGCGCCTGCGCGAGGATTCCGTACTTCTCCAAAACCGCCCGCGCGTCCGCGAACGTAGATCCGTCCGGCGCGGTGGGGCCGGAGCCGATCACATCGAGATCGTCGCCGATCACGTCGGATAGCAATAGCGAGAGGACCCGCGCGGGATAGGCCAGGCGCGCCAGTTGGCCGCCTTTGATTTGAGAAATGTGCTTGCGGACTGCGTTGATCTCGTGAATGCCGGCGCCGCAGGCCAACAACAGTTTCGTCACTTCCTGTTTTTCGTGGAGCGTGACGGGATCGGCGGGCAGCGGCAGCAAGGCGGAAGCGCCGCCGGAGATCAGGCACAGCACTAGGTCGTCCGAGCCGGCGCCGGCCACCAGAGCCGCAATACGGCGCGCGCCTTCCACCCCGCGTTCGTCGGGGACCGGATGGCCGCACTCGTTCAACCCGACGCGCCGCAGGGGAGCGACGTGACCGTATTTGACGTTCAACAGGCCCGCTGTCACGCGCCGGCCCAAGACGCGCTCCGCGGCGCGGGCCATGGCGGCTCCCGCCTTCCCCGCCCCCACTATGTAGATGTGCCGGTATCGCGAGAAATCCTCGCGCGCCAGGCGCACGGCCACCGCTTGCTCCGGATTGGCGGCCCGCAGCGCGGCCTTGAAAATCGCCAGCGCGTGGCGGCGCAGTTTGCCTTCGCTGCGATCCGCTTTCATTTGAATAATGGCAGGCGCAGCACGGCTTCCACGGCCACCGCCGGATCGTCGCTCTCGATCGGAACGCGATAGTCCGCGCGCGCGTACCATTCGCGGCGCGCTTCGTAAAGCTCGGCGAAGCTCACCGGATCGCGCGCCAGCGGCCGGTGGGAAGCGGGTCCGACGCGCCGGCGAACCGTTTCAAAAGGGCAATCCAACCAGATACTTACGCCGTTTTCTTCGAGCAGTGCATGGTTTTCGGGCTGCACGATCGTGCCGCCGCCTAGCGCCAGAACCGCGGGCCGGCCGCACTCGATGGCGCGTACGTGCCGCCGCAACGTCTCCCGTTCCAATCGCCGGAACTCGCCTTCGCCGCGCGATTCGAAGATTTCGACAATGGCCGTTTTTTCCGCGGCTTCGATTTCGGCATCCAGATCCACGAAGTGCCATCCGATCCGTTCGGCAAGCAGACGGCCGATCGTGCTTTTGCCGGACCCCATAAATCCGACCAGATAGATTCCCGGCGTGCGTTTCAGTTTCAGGATCATACGTCGTGCAAAATGGCGGCGAGCTGCGCATCTACCAGCGCGGGGAACAGGCGTTCAGCCAGTACAAACAGCCAATTGGACCTGGGCGCCATCACCGTGCGCGCGCCGCGCTCCACCCCGCGCACAATGGCTTCCGCGCACTGCTCGGGCGTAATGGCGAACTGCTTGCGCCGGGCGATCCCCGGCGGCGGATCGCCACCCAAAGCGTGTTCCTGAAACTTCGTCTTCACATATCCCGGGCAGACCGTAATCGTGTGAATACCGTCTTTCTTCAATTCCATGCGCAGGCCGTCGGTGAGCGAGCCCAAAGCGTACTTCGA
Organism: Bryobacteraceae bacterium; assembly: GCA_050011755.1. Lineage (GTDB taxonomy): Bacteria > Acidobacteriota > Terriglobia > Bryobacterales > Bryobacteraceae > Bog-159. The sequence continues at coordinate 25,572 of JBEKIM010000032.1, forward strand.
TGCGGAGTAGAGTGTTAGCCAGGGCAGCGTGACCCGCCCCGCGATGGAGGATACATTCACGATCACGCCGCTGGCGCGCCGGCGCATGTGCGGCGCTACGAGTTGCGTCAACGCCAGCGGCACAAAGAAATTCAACTCGAACAGGCTCCGCGCGTCCGCGAGCGGCGCGCTCCAGGCGGGATCGTAAAGGCCCATGCCGGCGTTGTTAATCAGAATGTCGATCGCGCCGAACCGGTCGATCGTAGCATTTACGGCGGCCTCGCGAACCTCGGGGACAGTCAGATCGCCCGCCGTGATCACCGCGCCGGACCCACCGGCCATGCGCAACCTCTCCGCGGATCGGGCAATCAAAGATAGCCGCGCGCCGCGTTTCAGGAAAGCTTCCGCGCACGCCGCGCCGATACCCTCGGAAGCTCCCGTGATGAGGACCACTTTTCCGTCGATGCGCATTTTTCCGTGTTTGCCGGAACCGGCCTGAGACGCAATAATGGTAGCATGTCCACGCGGCTACTCCCGCTCTTCCCGCTGCATCTGGTGGTCTTTCCACGCACGCACCTGCCGCTGCATATTTTCGAGGAACGCTACAAGGAAATGATCGGCAATGCCCTCCGCGATAACTCGGAGTTCGGCATTGTACTGGCCAAGGACGATGGTATCGTCAATGCCGGCTGCACGGTCATCGTCGAGAAGATCCTGAAGAAGTTTCCGGATGGAAAAATGGACATTCTGGTCTGTGGACGGCGCCGTTTTGAAGTAGTGATGCTCGACGAGGAGAGAGATTATCTGCGCGGCGAGGTGCAGTTCTTCGATGACGACGATCAGGATGCGCCGGCGCCGATCGAGGCCCAGCACGCGGCTTTGACGCAGTACAAGAGCCTGCTCGAATCCGGCGTTCTGCATCCGCCCACTCCAGAGCCCAACCTGGACGATCCGCAGCTCAGCTTTCAACTGGCCCAGGGACTGCCGGACCTGGATTTTCTGAACGGGCTGTTGCGGACGCGGTCCGAAGCGCAGCGCCTGCGCGTGTTGAGCGACTTCTTGTCGCAATACGTCCCACGCCAAAAACATATCGAGCGCGTGCGGCAGGTCGCGCCGCGCAATGGATTCGGGGGCAAGCCGGCCGGCGTCTGAGAAAGCATGTTTGGACGACCCAGGCTGGCGCCCTTCGCGGTTTCACTGTTTGCCCACGGACTGATCCTGGCGTGGGTGGCGTCCGGGCCGGTGTACGAAAAGCCGAAGTCCTTATATGAGATCGCCATCGCCCCGCAGTCGCACAAATTGGTGTGGTACGACTTTCGCGAGAAGCTGCCGGATGTTTCTCCCACGGCGGCCCGCCGGCTCGCGCGGCCGCCGCGCGCGGACGTGTAGATCGCATCGCAGGTGATCGTGGCAGTCGCGCCGAAGGCTCCCCGGGCACGGCAGTTCATATGGCAGCCTGCGCCCAAACTGCAACTGCACGCGGATCTCAAATCGCCAAATGTGTTGGCGATGCACGCGCCGCGGCCGCAGCCACCGCCCGCGCCGCCCAAACCGAAGCTGTTTGTGCCGCCCCCGGAAGCGCCCAAGCCTTCCCCAATTGTCCCCACGCTGGCGGCTCCTCCCGAGATTCAAACCGCTCGAAACCTGAACGGTGCGGGCAACTTGCTGGGCGCGCAGCCGGTAAAAGCTCCCCCGCGCAGGTTTGTCGCTCCGCGGGCGGGCCGCCCGGCAGGCAGACCAACTCCCGCGCTGCCGGAGGCGCCGGCCGTCGCCGCGGCGACTCCAACCATGGCGGTCCCAGCCCCTTTGGCCGGGGTAGCGGCGAAGGCTCCGCCGCGCGACTTCGTGGCGCCGCGTCAAAACTCGAAGGCCAGTCCATTCGGATCGCCGCTGGCCGACGCGCCGGCCATACCGGAATCGGCATCCCCTTCCGCGGTCAGCATGCCCATCGTCGGGCTAAACCCGGCTCCGCATGCGCCGGCGCCCGCACCGGAGGGTTCGCGCAACGCCCAGTT
>JBEKIM010000033.1:0-27564 GCA_050011755.1 Bryobacteraceae bacterium
CTCAACGTGAAATTCACATCGATCTGAGTTACCACCTCCACCGGCTCACCGTTGAGAAGAGTCGGCTGATAGACCCACTGTTTCACCGCTTCCATCGCGGCCGGAACCAGCAGAGGATGCCCACTGGCCACCGTTAGATTCTGAATCGTACCATCCTTGCCGATGATGGCGTTTAGTCTGACCACACCGGAAATGCGCGCCTGCTTGGCCAGCGGCGGATAGATCGGACGCGGTTGGCGAATGAGCTTGGCCTGCTGCACATTGCCGCCCACGCGAATGCGCTGCGGGGTCACCGGCTTTTCGACCTTCACCGGTGGCGGAGGTGGGGGTGGCGCCGCGGTGGGGACGGATCCGATGATACCGCCGATCACGCCGCCTGCCGTACCGCCCGGAACGCCGCCGGGCACACCGCCAACCACACCGCCCGAAGACGGCGGAGGCAGTTCTTCTTCCTTGATCATGGCCACTTCTTTGGGGATCGCTTTCGGAGCCATCAAGCGGCCGGCGTCGAACTGGCGCGGAATGACTTTGACCACTTTAGGCGCGGCGGCGGCCGGAGGAGGAGGCGGCGGGGGTGGCGGGGGCGGCGCCACCAGGAAACTGGTCAACTGGCTCTTGGGTAAGGCGTCAAAATAGATCATCGGGATCAGGATCGCGATCACCACTACCACGATCTGAGCGATGAAAGATACGAGCACCGTCCAGGTCTTGCGGGTCTTGCCCCCGTCCACGAATGTCTGCTCGAACATAAAATCCTCCTAACGTAGCTATTTCACGGCTTTGGTCGAACTCTTCCTGGCCGGCTGAGGCGGCTTGGCGGCCACCGGAACCGGCGCCGTCCTCTTCCGCGAGTCCGCCCAATTGTGCCAGAAGAGCACGATTGGACTGGCCACAAACACGGAAGAATACGTACCGATAATAATACCTACCACCAATGCAAAGGAAAATCCATGCAATACCGGGCCGCCGAAGAGGAAAAGTGCGATGACGGTCAGGAATGTCAAGCCGGAGGTCATGACGGTCCGGCTCAGGGTCTGGTTCACGCTCTTGTTGATCAGCGATTCCAGCGGCTCGCGGCGCAGCAGCTTGATGTTCTCGCGGATGCGGTCGAAGATGACGATCGTGTCGTTCATGGAATACCCGACCAACGTCAATAAAGCCGCGATCACCGTGAGCGTGATCTCCTTATTGAAAAGGGAGAACAGCCCGATCGTAATGATCGTGTCGTGGAAGCACGCTACTACCGCCGCCACACCGTAAATCCATTCGAAGCGAAACGCTATATATACCAACATTCCACCCAGCGCGTAAAGGGTGGCCAAAACCGCCTTGGTGCGCAACTCCGAGCCGACCTTCGGCCCGACCATCTCCACCTGCAAGATCGAAAATGGCGCGAGGGAGCATTGCTGTTTGAGAACGCTAATAATAGCAGAGTTTACGCCCGGAACAGCCGATAATTGATCGAAGCTGGAAATCAGGCCGGAGCGCGGCGGTGTGTCGCGAAAAGTGCGCACGTCCTCGGCCAGCTTCTGGAGCTGCTGGTCGGTGAGCTGCACGCCCGCCTGCTGCAGCGGCACCGTGATGCGGTCCGCGATTTCGCTGGCGCCTGCATTGTTGAAGTCCAGCTTGCCGCTCTGCGGATCGCCGAAGGTGGCCTCCAGCGTGTCCTGCATGGTCTTACGGGCGGCATTCATCTGCTGCTCGCCCATGCGCTCGGTGCCGATCACCAACTCGTTCTTGGATGCGATGTCGGTGAGCGGCTGTACGCTGACCTCTCCGCTGATCTTCTTGGACAAAGCGGCCCGAATCTTATCCTCGGGAGGCGCGCCGTTCCATTTCACCGTGAGCTGCGTGCCTTCCTTAAAATCGATGCCGTACCGCAGGCCGCCGTGGAGGATGATGCTGCCGATTCCCGCCACGGAAAGCACCAGCGAGGCGCCGATGAACGGCCACTTGTAGTGCAGAAAGTCGAAATTCGTGTTCTTGAAAATTTGCATCGGAGTTACGCCATACCGGTGCTTAACATCATTTGGACACCGGACTTTTCAAAATTGTTCCCCATTTGTTGCGCGTGGGCCCCAGGCCTGCCGGCCGGCCCTACACTAAATGCTCAGCTCCGCCAGTTGCCGGCGGCCCGACAATTCGTAATCGAAAATCACCTTTGAAACAAACACTGCCGTGAAGACATTCGCGATCAGGCCGATCGTCAAGGTCACCGCGAAGCCCCGCACCGGCCCTTCCCCGAAAATGAACAGGAATGCACAGGAAACGATGGTGGTCACGTGCGTATCGACAATGGTCCACCACGCTTTCGAGAATCCCGCATCTACGGCCGAGACGATGGCCTTGCCCGCCCGCAACTCTTCCCGGATGCGCTCGAAGATCAGTACGTTGCTATCCACCGCCATACCGATGGTCAGAATCACGCCGGCAATGCCCGGCAGCGTCAGGACGGCCTTGAAGTACGACAGGGCGGCCATCAGAATCACCGTGTTCAGGAACAGCGCCAGCACCGCGTTTACGCCGCTGCGCTTGTAGTAGACCAGCATCACTACAATCACCGCCACCAGTCCGGCCAAGCCGGCCACGATGCCCGCGTGGATGGAATCCGCCCCCAGCGAAGGCCCCACCGAGTTTTCATATTGAATCTGGATGGTGGCCGGCAGCGCGCCCGCGCGCAATACCAGCGCCAGGTCGGAGGCTTCCTGTTCGGTCCCGATGTTCTCGATCTGGCCGCTGTCCTCGATCCGGCTCTTGATAACCGCGACGCTGTAGATCTGGTTGTCCATCACCACCGCCAGGTAGTTCCCGATATTACTCTCGGTGAACTGGCCGAACCGCTTGCCGGCATCCGGGCTGAGGGTGAACTGGGTGTCCCACTTGCGCATATCGTCCTGACCGGCGCGTGCGTTGCGCAGGTCCGTGCCGCGCACCACGGGCGTCTTGGACACCAGGTACCAGCCTTCGCGCCCGTCGGGAGTCTGCCGCTGCTTGACCACCTTGGTGCCCAACGGCAGGATGCCGCCCTTGGCCGCCAGTGCCGCATCGCGGCTCGGATAGGGTGTCGGGTCTTTCACCGCATCGATCTCCAACTGCGCGGTGGTCTGCATGATCTCCTTCACGCGCGCCGGATCGTCTACGCCCGGAAGTTCGACCAGAATCTCGTAATCGGTGCCCGCCTGGCCATACTGCTGGACCGTCGGCTCGGTCAGGCCAAGCTGGTTGATGCGGTTGCTGATGGTCTGCAGGGAATGCTCCACGGTGTCGCGCTTCAGCGTGACCAGTTCGGACGGCCGCATGTTCAGGCGATAATCCGTGGAATTGAGGGGCGTCAGCGTCCACTGGCTGAAATGCTCGGCAATCAGATTGCGAAACAAAGTGGTCTTAATCGCGGGCACGCCCTTCACGTCGATCTCGATCTTATCGGCGTCTTCCACGGTCGCGGGATCGTTGCGATCGATGCTGGCGTAATCGATGCTCTGCTTGCGCATCTCATCTTTCATCCGCTCGATGGCTCCGTCGGCTTCGGTCTTGATGGCGTCCTGCACGTGCACCTGCAAGACGAGGTGGCTGCCGCCTTTAAGATCCAGCCCCAGCCGGATATTGTGTTTCAAGTTGTCGACCAATCCGGCGCCCGACTTCGGAAAACCGATAATGCCAAACACGCACACCAGGATCGTCACCACGATGACTACGGTCCTACCCGTCACATTTTTTCGCATGAGGATTTTGCCCTGCTTTAATTAAACGCTTTGTAAACTATTGTCTTGCTGTCTTACTTCTTGCCTTCGCCCGTAACCAGGTTGGAAACCGCGCTGCGGGCCACCTGGAGCTTGATGTTGTCGGGCTTCACCCGCAACACCAGGGTATCGTCATCGCCGATTGAAATAATAGTCCCGACTATGCCGCCGCTGGTGAGCACGGTGTTCCCGTTCTGCAACGAGGTCAACATCTTCTGCTGGTTCTTCTTCTGGCGCTGCATGGGAAGGAACAGGAGAAAATAGAAGATTCCGAAAATCAGGAGAATGGGAAGGAAGCCCAGCAGAGAACTGCCTGGGGCCGATGTTTGGAGAATCAGATTTAGGACCACGTTGGCAAACTACTCGATTTCAACCGGCGCGGAGCGGACGGTTTGCAAATATTCAGGATACCTACCCGATAGTATAGCGTGCCTGATCTCACGCATGATGTCAAGGTAGCGCTTGACATTGTGGAGCGTCGCTAGCGCGGCGTACAGGATTTCTCCCGCCTGAAACAAGTGACGGAGATAGGCTCGCGAAAAGCCGGTACAAGTATAGCACCCGCACCCCGGATCGAGCGGCCCGGGATCGTCCTTATAGCGCGCCTGCTTGATGCGTACGGCGCCCTCGGAAGTGAAAAGGCAGCCATTGCGCGCGTTCCGCGAAGGCAGCACGCAATCCATCATGTCTATGCCGCGCGCCACGTATTCGGGCAGTTCATCCGGCATGCCTACGCCCATGGCGTAGCGCGGCCGCGCGCGCGGCAGCAGGGCTTCGGAGATCCCCACCATCTCCAGGCTCAAGGGACGCGGCTCCCCCACCGAAAGTCCGCCAATGGCGTAGCCATCCGCCTGCAGTTCGACCAACCGGCTGGCGCATTCCTGCCGCAAATCCGCAAACATGGATCCCTGCACGATAGGAAAGAGGGCGTGGCGCGTGGGCAGCTCCGCGCGGCGTTTTTCATAATACCGGTAAGCGATGCCTGCCCAACTGACCGTGCGCCGCATGGACGTGCGCGCGTACTCGTGGCTGACGGGGTACTCAGGGCATTCGTCCAGTACCATCATGATGTCGCTGCCGAACGCCAACTGCGTTTCCACGGTGGATTCGGGCGTAAACATGTGCGCGTCGCCATTCAGGTGGGATTGAAACACGACGCCTTCATCGGTGATCTTGCGCAGGCCACTGAGGCTGAATACCTGGAATCCACCGGAATCGGTGAGGATCGCGCGCGGCCACGACATGAACCGATGCAGTCCGCCAAGGCGCTGGATGAGGCCGGGCCCGGGCCGCAGGTAAAGATGATACGTATTGGCCAGCAGGATGCGGACGTCCAGGTCGCCGGTCAGTTCGCGCGGCGCGAGCCCTTTAACCGTGGCTTGCGTTCCGACAGGCATAAACACCGGGGTCTCGATGATTCCATGCGGAGTATGCAACAATCCGGCGCGCGCGCGCGTGCCCGGACACTCAGCCTGGATTTCGAAGCGGAACCCGTCGCCGGTCCCGTCTGGAGACAGTGGATTCAACCGTTACTCCGGGTGACGGACTTCAAAGGTTGTCCGGCGCACCAGCCGGCGGCGCTGAGCACGTAGAAGCCGGCCGCGGCGGCCGTCAGTAGACGAAATATAAGATTCGGATGCAAGGCTTCCGGAATTCAGTCTACACGATTGCGGTGACGCGCCGCACAGAGGCGCGCCAATTGCTCATCCTTCGTCGGAGGTCTATCGAACGTATGAAATCAGCCACAGGATTGCTCTTTATGGCGCTGGCCACGCTGTATGCGCAGGTGCCCAATCCGACGCAGCAGCAGCCGGCGTCGGCCCCGGTCAACACTGGGCAGCCGATGCCCGTCTTCACCGTAACCGTCGTTTCCCGCACGGTCACCGCGATCAATTACCATCATCGCAGCGGGATGACGCACGTCGATTTTCACGGCACGGAATTGATGCCGTCGGCGCGGGGCGAAGCCAGAGTCGACAGCCAGATGGGATCCACAAAGATTGACGTCCACGTGGATCGCCTGACCCCCGCCAACCAATTCGGTCCCGAATATCTGACGTACGTCCTGTGGGCCATCACGCCGGAGGGGCGCGCCCAGAATCTCGGCGAGCTCGCGCTGAGCGGCGATCATAGCAGTCTGTCGGCTACCAGTTCGCTGCAGGTGTTTGGATTGATCGTGACCGCCGAACCTTATTTCGCGGTGACGGAGCCGAGCGACGTCGTGGTGATGGAGAATTTCGTTCGTAACGATACCACGGGCACCATCGAACAGGTGGAAGCCAAATACGAATTGCTGAAACGCGGACAATATGTGCTGAACCAGACGGCCTACCAGCCGGTGCGCATTAATCCCAAGGGCCCCCTCCAACTGGCCGAGGCCGAGAATGCCGTCGAGATCGCGCGCTTGGCGGGCGCGGACCGCTATGCCGCCGATACGTTCCAGAAGGCCACCATCGCCTTGCAAAACGCCGAGGAATTCATGAGCAATCACGGCGGTAAGCCGGTCGAAACCAACGCCCGGGAAGCGGCACAAATGGCTGAAGACGCGCGCATCATCACTTACCGGAAGATCGAAGAAGAGAAACTGGCCAACGAGCGCCGTATGAAGGAAGAACAGTTGGCGCAGCAGCAGGCAGCCGCCCAACAGGCCCAGGCTGCGGCTCAGGCCGCCGACGCGCAACGGGTCGCCGCGGAGCAAGCGCAACAGGCCGCGGAGCAAGCGCAACAGCAAGCCCAGGCCGCGGCCGCGCAGGCCGCACAGCAGAAGGCTGAAGCGGATGCGGCCCGCGCCGCCGCCCAGCAGCAGCAACAACAGGCCGAAGCCGAGGCCGATCGCGCCAAGCAGGCCGCCGCGCAAGCCGACTCCCAGCGCCAGCAAGCCGAAGCCGAAAGGGCCCAATTGCGCGAGCGCTTAAAGGCGCAGTTGAACATGGTTCTGGAAACTCGCGAGACCGCCCGCGGCCTGATCGTGAATATCAACGATGTACTGTTCGATTTCAACAAGTACACGCTGAAGCCGGGCGCGAGAGAGAAAATGGCCAAGGTGTCGGGCATTCTGCTGGCTTATCCAGGCCTGAAGCTCCAATTGGAGGGTCACACCGATAGCGTAGGCAGCGATGACTATAATCTGAAGCTCTCGCAGCAGCGCGCCGACGCCGTGCGTGACTTTCTGACGGAAGAGGGAGTGCCGGTGGCCAACATCACATCCATCGGCTTGGGGAAGGCGGGTCCTGTGGCGTCTAATGATACTTCCGCGGGACGGCAGGAGAACCGGCGGGTGGAACTGGTGGTGTCCGGTGAAGCTATCGGACTCGAAGGCGCCAACACCGGCGTGCAGTAAATTTGAGTACCTGTGGGCACGCGCCCGCGTGCCCACCAGTTTGGACTTTCTCCTGGTGACTGGCCTCACGCCCGTGGCGCACGCTTCAGCGTGCCGGCGAGACTTTTAAGTCCCGCTGGCCGGATACCGGTCACCAATCTGCAAAATATAGTACGCCCCCGCATCTAACTGCACCCACGCTACTTACTAACTCCCCGTCCTCGACATACCGCCGTTCCCCATCCCCCGGCCCTAAAATGGAATCGGGTATGGACGCCTCATCCCATCCCCAAATCCAACCCAAGGAATAACCCGTGCTGATTTCCCGCAAACAACACCAAGCCAACCGCGAGAACGCGCAACACTCCACCGGTCCCGTCTCCCCGGAAGGCAAGGCTGCCGTCCGCCTCAACGCCCTCACCTTTGGACTCCGCGCGCGCGACGTCGTCCTCATCCACGAAGACCAAGCCGCCTACCGGCAACTCTGGGATGTCCTCGAATCCGAGTGGCAGCCCCAAGCCCCCACCGAAAGAATCCTGCTGGAACGTATGGCCGTCGCCCATTGGCTGCTCATGCGCACGGATAGGATTGAAGAGCGGGTCTTTACCGACACCGACCCGGGCGCAAGACAATTCGCCCTGCTCGACCGCGTCTCCGCCCAGCGCGCCCGCCTCGAGCGTTCTTTCAGTACCGCCATGCGCGAACTGAAGCAGTTGCAAAACGAGCGCCGCGCCCGCACCCAACCGGAGCCCGTGCAGCCGGTGGAAAGCGAACCGGTTGTCAAAACTCCCGCGCACCGGCCCGCCCCGCCGCCCGCATACGTGATGTCCGGCGCCCCGGGCGCTCAGCCGCTATCGTGCGCCCCTGTCTCCCCGGATACCCGTTAGCCACCTGCCCCCCTGCTCTTTGACAATCTGCCAAACGACCCCAAGCAGTCCGCCCAATCTGTCCCCCAAAATCCGCCCAGCCCCGCATAACCAACCATCTGGAACCCGCAACCCACCACCCGGAACCCGGCACCCGTAACGCAGCACCAATAGATCCACCCAGATAGGCTCTGATCGAGCGGGACTTAAAAGTCCCGCCGGCACGCTGAAGCGTGCGCCACGGGCGGCGGCCGCTTTACATGCTAGAATCGGTCTGAAAGACCTATGCCTATCTACGAATACAAGTGCCAGGATTGCGGAACGAAATTCGAAAAGCTGCTGCGCAAGGCCTCGGACGATGCGGGCGAATGCCCATCCTGCGGCCAGAAGCATCTCAACCAGGAATACTCCACCTTCGCCGCGCATGCCGCCGGTCCCAAACAGGCCGACGGTCCGGTTTGTCCCAGCGGCCGCTGCAGCAATCCAGGCATGTGCGGCATGAACATGAACTGAGTGCCCAGGAATTTCATGGTGCTGGTCGGGGAGTACACCTCCCTGGCCATCATGCTGCCCGCTGCCACCTTGGTGGGCTACGTGATCGGCTACCTGCTGGACAAAGCCTTCCATACCCATTTTCTTTACATCCCGTTTCTGATCCTGGGCATCGCCGCCGGATTCGTGCAACTGATCCGGCAGCTCATGCGCGACACCCGCGGCGATGGCTCCTGAGCAGGCGCACTTCGAAACCGCGCTGCGGCGCATTGCCCGCGGCACGGTCGTGCTGGCCGCCGCCGGATGCCTGGCCTGCCTGGTTCTGCGGGGTTGGAAGTGGGCCGCCGCTTACCTGCTGGGCGCGGCCGCTTCGTACCTGAATTTCCGCTGGCTCAAGAAGGTGGTGGATGCCTTGGGCGCCGCGTTGGCGGCGCGCCCCAGCCCGAAATTCGCCATCCTGATTGGCCTGCGCTACGTGCTATTGGGCGCGGGCGCCTATGCTATAGTGAATTTTACTTCTTTGAGCTTGCCGGCCGCCCTGATTGGACTGTTTGTTCCGGTGGCTGCCGTCATTGTGGAAATTGTCTTCGAATTGATCTATGCATCATCATCATCATGAAGAAATCTGGCTAGCCAAAGTCTTCAACGATAACCTGCCCGGGCTGGGCAATACGATTTTGAAGCTGCTGGGGCAACCACCCGAGCCGCGTCCCTGGTACAACTTCATGGTGATGGAGATCCTGGTGGCGCTCCTCATCATCCTGTTGTTCGCCTACCTGCGTACCCGGCTCTCGATGGACCGTCCCGGCAAGTTGCAGCACACTTTCGAAATCATCAACGATTTTGTGCATAACGAGGCCGAAGACGCCGTCGGCCATGGCGGATCGAAGTACCTGCCGTTCTTCGGCACTCTCTTCATTTTCATTCTCTTTTGCAATCTGATCGGAATTATTCCGGGCTTCGAGTCGCCCACCATCGCACCCTCGGTGCCGGCGGGTTGCGCGATTGCGGCGTTCTGTTATTACAACCTGATGGGATTTCGCGAGCAGGGGTTTGGAAAGTACCTGGCGCATTTCGCCGGTCCCATGCCATTTCTGGCCCCGCTGATGGTGCCCATCGAGCTGATCAGCCACATGGCGCGGCCGCTGTCGCTCACCGTTCGTCTTTATGCCAATATGTATGCGGGCGAGCAGGTAACGCTGGTTTTTCTGAGCCTTACTTATTTCGCGGTTCCGGCTGTTTTTATGGGCCTGCACGTTTTTGTTTCCCTGCTGCAGGCTTACATCTTTATGCTCCTCACCATGATGTATGTGTCCGGAGCAGTATCGCACGAGCATTAAATACCGGCTTTATGCCGCCCCTTCAGTGTGAGACCGGCTGTACGAGGATGACGGGAACCACCTCCTGGGGGCGATTTCTAAATCGAAGGAGCAAGACCATGAAGACAAAGTTGATGTTACTGGCGATCGTGCTGTTTGCACTGGCCAGCCCGATTTTTGCGCAAGGGACCGGCGCAGCGCCGGCCGCCGCCGGCGTAAATTGGGTGGCTATCACATCCGGTTTCGCGATGGCTATCGCTTCCGGACTCTGCGGCCTGGCGCAGGCCAAAGCCGCGGCCGCCGCCGCCGAGGGCATGGGACGGAATCCGGGCGCGGCGCCCGCCATCCGCTTCGCCCTGCTGTTGAGCCTGGTGCTGATCGAATCGCTGGCGCTCTACACGTTGGTCATTATTTTCGTGAAAGTAGTTTAAGGCAGGTTGCAGGAGGTGGGTTGTAGGTGGTTCGCACCCACAACCCATCGCCTTAAACCCATCACCCTCTCACGCTGGCCGCCGGAATCTTCCGCGTCAAATCCAACATCTCATCGCGGCTCTCCGCGCCGATGGTAAAGCAATCCACGCAATCTAAGGAAAGGGCAAACTGGAGGCTCTCGTCGGCTTTGTGACGCAGCGCGCCCGCGCCCAGAATCTTCATCCCGATCACGCCCTTGCCGGCCGCCTTCATCTGGCGCAGCACCGCGATCACGGTCTGCGGATCGGCGTCCATCGCTACTTTGGCGGGATTGATGCGCGCCAGGTCCACTTGCACCCACGGATTCGCGGCCGCCGCCTTCAGCGCTTCGAGAGTATGGCAGGAAGTCCCGTGCGTTCGCACAATGCCTTTCTCGCGCGCCTCCGAGATCACCGCCATGGCGCCCTTCTTACGTTCCGGCCAGTCGCCATCCATCATGCAATGCAGCAGCAGGATGTCGATGTAGTCGGTGCCCAATTCGCGGCGGAAACGGTCCAGGTCGTCGCGCATCTCCTTCTCGGTGGAGGCATGCGTCTTGCTCAGGATCGCAACCTTTTCGCGCGGCACCCGTTTCAGCGCTTCCTTCACGTGCGGATGCGTGCCGTACTGGTCCGCCGAATCCCAGAAGGTGACGCCGTTGTCATAAGCGGCGTCGAACAGGTCGGCCAAGCCGCGCAGGCCCAGTTTGCGCGTCTGGTTGGAACTGCCGCCCGCGCCGTCTGTGCCGCTGCCTTGCGCCAGACGGCTCACCTCCACTTGCATGGGACCCAGCTTGATGCGGTCGGTGGCCAGCTTCTGCGTGGCGCCCGCATATAAGTGATACGGAAAATTGGCGAACGCAGCCGCGCCGGCGGTAGCCGCGCTGCGCAGAAAGAAATCCCGGCGGTTCATCATGGTATGCTCCTCTGCTTTCTTCAAGGAATAGCATATTGTGGGGCGGGACTCCAGTCCCGCGGCCGGCGTCACACCGGCCTCTCTGGCCGCGTTGTATGATAAAGCGATCCACAAATCCAAATGACGACGAACGAGTTTCAATCGCGCCTGGATGCCCTGACGCGTGCCCATGAAGAGCTTCTCCAGCGCCCCAACGAGCCGCTTTCCGAGCCCAGCGGCTGGTTTCAGCGTTACCGCCATCCGGTGCTGACCGGAGCGCACGCGCCGCTCTCCTGGCGATACGATTTCGATCCCGAGGCAAATCCGTTTTTCCTGGAACGTCAGGCGGTCAACGCGGCGTTCAATGTGGGCGCCATGGAGTGGAACGGCAAAATCGTGCTGATGGCGCGCGTCGAAGGCGCGGACCGCAAGTCGTTTTTCGCGGTGGCCGAGAGCGCCAACGGCATCGACGGCTTCCGCTTTTGGGACTATCCGGTGGTGATGCCGGAGGGCGCCGAACCCGAAACCAACGTCTATGACATGCGCCTGACAGCGCACCAGGACGGCTGGATCTACGGTCTTTTCTGCGCCGAGCGGAAAGACCCCCATGCGCCGCCCGGCGACCTTTCTTCGGCGGTTGCCCAGTGCGGTATGGCCCGCACCCACGATCTGAAAAACTGGGAGCGATTGGACGATTTGCGGACGCCCTCGGCCCAACAGCGCAATTGCGTCCTGCATCCCGAATTTGTCGATGGCCAATACGCCTTGTACACTCGCCCGCAGGATAGTTTCATCGAGGCCGGGCGCGGCGGCGGCATTGGCTGGGGACTGGCGCCCAGCATGCAGCACGCCGTAATCGCGGACGAAACGATTATCGAACGCCGCGAATATCACACCATCAACGAAGTGAAGAACGGCCTGGGGCCCGCGCCGATCAAAACAGCCAGTGGCTGGCTGCACCTCGCGCATGGCGTGCGAAATACGGCGGCGGGCCTGCGCTACGTGCTGTATGTTTTCCTGTGCGACCTTTCCGCGCCGTGGAAAGCGATCGCCCACCCCGGCGGATATTTCCTGGCGCCGCAAGGCGAAGAGCGCGTCGGTGACGTTTCAAACGTGGCTTTCTCTAACGGTTGGGTCGCGCGCGGGGACGATGTCTTTATCTATTACGGAGCTTCCGACACGCGCACTTATGTGGCGACGACCACCGTGCCGCGATTGCTCGATTATGTGCTGCATACACCCCCCGATCCGCTGCGCAGCGCCCTTTCGGTGCAGCAGCGCATCGCCCTGATCGACAAGAATCTCAAACGGCCGGCCAAATGATCGCAAACGCGGAGTGGGCAGCGCAGTTCCGCCGCGAACTGACCGAAAATATTCTGCCGTTTTGGATGCGGCATACCATAGACCGTGAGAATGGCGGATTCTTCGGCGCGGTGGATTGCGGCCTGGAAGTCGATCGGCAGGCGCCGCGCGCTTCCGTGATCAACGCCCGTATCCTCTGGACGTTCTCCGCCGCGGCGCGCGTTCTTGACGATCCCACTTATCGCCAGACCGCCGATTGGGCTTACCGCTACATTGTCGACAAGTTCTGGGACCAGGAATTCGGCGGCATTTATTGGATGCTCGATTTCGAGGGGCGTCCCATCTCCGATCGCAAACAAATCTACGCGCAGGCCTTTGCGGTGTATGGCCTGGCCGAATACTCCCTGGCCACGGGGCGGGCCGAAAGCCTCGAGTGGGCCAAACGGCTTTATCGGCTTATCGAGGAGAAAAGCGGCGAGCCTGAGTATGGAGGATATCTGGAAGCCCGCGCCCGCGACTGGAGCGCGCTCGAAGACCGGCGGCTGAGCGATAAGGACCTGAACAGCCCTAAGTCGATGAATACGCATCTGCACATATTGGAGGCTTATACCAATCTGCTGCGTGCCTGGGATGACTCCGGCTTGCGCGCCAGCCTCACACGCCTGCTCGAAGTCACCATGGATCGAATCGTCGCCGGCGGCTCTCACTTTAAGCTCTTTTTCGATAACCAGTGGAACTCCCTCAACGATCATGTTTCGTTCGGGCACGATATCGAGGGCAGTTGGCTGATCCTCGAAGCGGCGGAAGCGCTGGGTGACGCGGCCCTGATCGATCGCGCCCGCGCGTTGGCCGTCCGCATGGCGCAGGCGGTTTACGATGAAGGTCTGGACGCCGATGGCAGTATCTTCTACGAGGCGTCGCACGGACTTATGGTCGATCCCAACAAGCATTGGTGGGCGCAGGCGGAAGCCGTGGCCGGCTTCTACAATGCCTTCCAGGTCTCCGGCGAGGAACCCTTTCGCACGGCGGCCTGGCGCGCGTGGGAATACATTCAAGCGAAAGTCGTGGATCGCGTCCACGGCGAATGGCACGCAAAACTGCGCCCCGATGGCACTCCCTGGAAAGCGGGGGAGGATCCGGACGCGTGCCTGGTGGGGGCTTGGAAATGCCCGTATCATAATGGGCGGGTCTGTCTGGAAATGATGGCTCGCCTGGGAAAATAGATAACTTATATGCAATACGGATACTTTGACGACAAGAACCGGGAATATGTGATTACCCGGCCAGATACTCCCCTGCCATGGATCAATTATCTGGGATGCCAGCAGTACTTCGGAATTATTTCCAATACCGCGGGCGGATATTCGTTCTATCGCGACGCCCGCTTGCGCCGCATCACCCGCTATCGTTACAACAACGTCCCCTTCGACCTGGGCGGCCGCTATATCTACGTGCGCGACAACGAGACGGGCGATTACTGGTCGCCCTCCTGGCAGCCCACTCATAGCGACGTGGAACGGTATACCTGCCGCCACGGCATGGGCTATTCCACAATCGGATCCAGCCGCCGCGGCATCGCGGCGAGCACGCGCTACTTTGTGCCGCTCGACGAGAACCTTGAAATCTGGCAGTTTACGGTGACCAACCATCGCCAGACGCCGGCCGCGCTCTCGATCTTCTCGGCCATCGAATTCTGCCTGTGGGATGCGCAGGACGACTCCACCAATTTTCAACGCAACTTCAGCATCGGCGAGGTCGAGATCGAAAACGGCGTCATCTATCACAAAACCGAATACCGCGAGCGCCGCGACCATTTCGCCTGGTTCGCCTGCTCCGCGGAAACGGCGGGTGTCGATACGCAGCGCGAGGCTTTCCTGGGCGCCGCGCGCGGATGGGACCGCCCCGCCGTGGTGGAGCGCGGCGAATCCGCGAACTCCGTGGCGCACGGCTGGGCGCCCATCGGCTCGCACCATGTCCGGCTTGTCTTGCAGCCGGGCGAAACGCGGCAGATCCTTTTTGTTTTGGGCTACCAGGAAAACCTCAAGGAAGAAAAGTTCGATCCTCCCGGCTCGCAGATCGTCAACAAGAAAACCGCCAGGCCTGTGATTGCCCGCTATCTCATTCCGGAAAACGTGGACGCGGCCTTCCGGAATTTGCGCAATTATTGGGACGGCCTGCTGGGCATCTGCCAAGTGTCCACGCCGGACATCCATACCGACCGGATGGTGAACGTCTGGAATGCCTATCAATGCATGGCGACGTTCAATATGTCGCGCTCGGCTTCTTTCTACGAGTCCGGCATCGGACGCGGGCTTGGCTTCCGCGACTCCAACCAGGATCTGCTCGGCTTTGTCCACATGGTCCCCGAGCGAGCCCGCGAGCGCATTCTCGATCTGGCCGCCACGCAGCTTCCCAGCGGCGGCGCATATCATCAATACCAGCCGCTGACCAAGAAGGGCAATAACGATGTCGGCGGCAATTTCAACGACGATCCGCATTGGCTGATTGTGGGCGTCGCCGCCTATCTGAAGGAGACCGGCGACTGGAGCATTCTCGACGAACCCGTGCAATACGATAGTCAGCCGGGATCGGAGCAGCCGCTCTACGAGCACCTGCAGCGCAGCTTCCGCTATACCCTCGAACGGCTCGGGCCGCATGGCTTGCCGCTTATCGGCCGCGCCGATTGGAACGATTGCCTGAACCTGAACTGCTTCTCCGATACGCCCGGCCAATCCTTCCAGACCACCACCAACAAAGAGGGCAAGGTGGCCGAGTCGGTGTTTATCGGGGGATTGTTCGTCCTGGCGGCCAAGGAACTGGCGGCCATCGCGCGGCACAGCGGCCATGCCGATGAATCCGCGGGCTATCTGGCGGAAGGCGCGCGTATGGAGAAAACCGTCCTCCGGCATGGCTGGGATGGCGAGTGGTTCCTGCGCGCTTATGACGATTCCGGCAACAAAGTGGGATCGAAGGAATGCGCCGAGGGCAAGATCTTCATCGAGCCGCAGGGCTTCTGTGTTCTGGCGGGTATCGGCCTGGAGGACGGGCTGGCCAAGCGCGCGCTCGAATCCGTGCGCAAATATCTAGCCACGCCGCATGGCATCGTGCTCCAGCAGCCGGCCTATTCGCGGTATTACCTGAACCTGGGCGAGATTTCCTCGTACCCGCCCGGCTACAAAGAAAACGCCGGGATTTTCTGCCATAACAATCCCTGGGTGATCATCGCGGAGGCCATGGCCGGCAATGGCGACGGCGCGCACGATTACTATTCGCGCATCAATCCTTCGGCGCGCGAGGCGATCGGCGACGTGCACCGCTGCGAGCCCTATGTGTACGCGCAGATGATCGCCGGGCGCGACGCTCCCACCCACGGCGAGGCTAAGAACTCCTGGCTCACCGGCACCGCCGCCTGGAACTACTATGCCATTGTGCAGTTCATTCTCGGCATTCGGCCGGCTTATGACGGCTTGCAGATCGCCCCGGCCATTCCAGCGCGATGGACGGCCTTCCGCGCGGTGCGCCGATTCCGCGGCGTGACCTACAACATCGCCGTACGCCGCGAAGGTCCGGGCAATGCGGTGAAGCTGGCCGTGGATGGCCAATCCATCGATGGCGACATCGTGCCGGCCCCCACCGACGGCCGCACCGAGGTGTCCGTCGAAGTAACATTGCAGTAATTGGAGTGCGGCCAATCTTGGCCGGGGGAGATCAATGTACTTACCCGACGAGCAACGCTACGACAAAATGATCTACCGCCGCTGCGGCGCGAGCGGCCTGCGGCTACCGGCCATCTCGCTCGGCCTATGGCACAATTTCGGCGGCGTGGACGCATTCGAGAACATGCGCGCCATGCTGTGCCGCGCCTTCGATCTCGGCATCACGCACTTCGACCTGGCCAATAACTACGGGCCGCCGCCCGGGTCGGCCGAAGAGAATTTCGGGCGCGCACTGCGTGCGCATCTGGGCGCCTGGCGCGACGAACTGGTCGTCTCTACCAAAGCCGGCTACCTGATGTGGCCCGGTCCCTATGGCGAATGGGGATCGCGCAAATATCTGCTGGCCAGCCTCGACCAAAGCCTCCGCCGGATGGGTCTCGACTATGTCGATATCTTCTACTCGCACCGTCCCGACCCGGATACGCCGGTCGAAGAGACCATGTCCGCGCTCGATAGCGCCGTCCGTGCCGGCAAGGCGCTCTATGCCGGCATTTCGAACTACAACCCCGAACAAACTGCCCGCGCCGTGGCGGCGTTGCGGCAGATGGGTACGCCCTGCCTGATCCATCAGATGAAGTATTCGATGTTCGTGCGCACGGCCGAAGAGGGCTTGTTCGAGCGCCTGGCGGCGGAAGGCATCGGCGGCATCGCATTCTCTCCGCTGGCGCAAGGACTATTAACCGGCCGTTATCTGGACGGCGTTCCAGATGGCTCCCGCGCCTCCAAGCCGGGTACTTTCCTGAAACGGTCGGATGTCACCGAGGCGCGCCTCGCGCAGGTGCGGGCCCTTAACGAAATCGCCCGCCAACGCGGCCAGTCGCTCGCCCAGTTGGCGCTGGCGTGGGTGTTGCGGCACGGCGTGATGTCGAGCGCGCTCATCGGCGCCAGCCGGGTGGAGCAGGTCGAGCAGTGTGTGGGGACGGCCGGAAATCTCGCCTTCGCGGCGGAGGAGTTACATCAGATCGACGGGATCCTGCGGCCCGCCTGAAGTTCCACGAGACTACCGCCGGGCGCTTAGTGCCGCGAACATCCCTGGATCGGCACGTACTTTCGCGCTTTCCAGCCATCCGGGTTCGACTCTGGCCCCCGCGGCGACCAGCAAAGCGATCGCTTCGCGCTGCCGGCCGCGATTTCCCGCGGGTGGATTTTCCCAACCGTGGATCGCCCATCCCAGCGGCGGGGATTTGTATTTTTCATCCTTCAGTTCCAGATCCGAGCCGTCCAGGAGGGCTTCTACGAGCCGCTCCTCGCCGAGCAACGAGGCCCAATGCAGCGCCGTCTCGCCGAAGAATCCGCGCGGTTCCGGCTTGGCTCCCGCCTGCAGGAACTGGAGCCCGACTTCTTCGGCCCCCAGGCTCGCGGCTCCGATCAGAGGCGTATCGCCCTGGCCGTTTCGCTGGAAATTAAGATCCGCGCCCGCTTGAATCAGCACGTCGACCAACTGCGGTTCCTGGCCACTTTGCAGAATCCTCCCGAATAACATATCGGAAATGTAGTGCAGCGGATGCGTCAGGATGTGGCCGTCCTTTCCCCAACTCACCAGCTCGTTAGCTCGCGAGCGGTCCTCGCCGAGAAGACGGCGCAGTGCGTCCGCGTCACCGTTCCGGATGGCTGTCTTCACATCCATGGCAAATTCCTCACGCACGTTGGAAGTGTGCACCGCGCGGCGCTACGGCCGCGCCGGCAGCGCCATAGGCGCCGCGGGAGCCGGTTCGATCTCCATCTTCTTCAAATGGTCGTACCACGTGAATTTCAGGATGATCGAAGTGATTACCGCTATCGCCACCGCATACGACGCGATCTCATAGCGCCGGATCACGATATAAACCGGGAATGCGATCAGGCTGGTCTGCCAGACGATGCCCACCACAATATTGAACATATCCCGCAAGAAGTCGGGGTTCGGTTTGAAAGACGGATCTTCCCGCATCACCTTGTCCCGGATCGGATCCCAGAATCCCCACGGGCGAACCCGCCTGTAGAAATCCATGAGCACGGCGTCTTCTTCCGGCTTGGTCTGAAGCGTGCCCACAATGCAGCCGATTAACGAGATGCCCACGATAATCGGGAACGAATTCAGCGGCGAGACGCTCGGCAGCGTCCATGGAATGATCAGCGATCCGGCAATCCCGGTCACCATGCCCCAGAAATAGCCGTACCCATTGAATCGCCACCAATACCACTTCAGAACGTTGGAAGCTGTATATCCGCCCCAAAGCGCCGAGACAATCCACTGAATCACGGTATTGATTGAAGTGACAAACCAGCCGAACGATATACCCAGCACCACCACGCCGAACGAAGCCAGATAGCTCAAGCGCACGCAATTCCGCTCGCTGGCGTGGGGGTTGATGTATTTGCGATAAAGATCGTTCACGATGTAAGGCGGCGCGGCATTCACGGTAGCGGCGAAGTTCGACATAAATGCCGCCAGCAGGCCCGCTACCAGCAGCCCCAGCAGGCCGGCCGGAACAAACTGGCTGAGCGCGTCGGGCAGCACCATTTCGAAATCCATCGCCTGGCCCATCGCGCGGATCTTATCGCTATAGAACACCAGCGCCAGGATGGTAAGTCCTGTAATCATGAAATACCGCGGCACGTTTAGCACCACGTTCACCATGGCGCTCATCATCGAGGCTTCGCGCGGATTCTTC
The DNA here is from genome assembly GCA_050011755.1 of Bryobacteraceae bacterium. Classification (GTDB taxonomy): domain Bacteria; phylum Acidobacteriota; class Terriglobia; order Bryobacterales; family Bryobacteraceae; genus Bog-159. Next base: position 18,753 of record JBEKIM010000033.1, read on the forward strand.
GTCGAAAGGATGCGCTGCATGTCGTAGTTCGGCGCGGGCCCCGCCATACTGATCAGGATGCCTTTGAACAGCATCATCATGAAGAATGCGCCGAAGATTGTGTATCCATCCTCGGCGATCTTGGTGTTCACCGCGGCGATCAGGTGGGACCAATCCAGGTTCAGGTGCCACCCGAAGAAGATCTGCTCCCATCCGGCCGGGATCACGCGGCGCAGGGCCTCGGGCGAGACCCGCGAGATGGCGATGATGCCGATGGCCAGCGACGCGACCGAAAGGATACAGAACTGCAGCACCTCGGTAATCACCACGCTGAACATGCCGCCCTTCACCACGTAGAAAGTGGTGATACCCATCAGAATCAGCGCATACACGTTGGCCGAGAGATGCCAGGGCAGGAAGTCGACCGCGAATTTACCGATGCCTTTGAAGCCGTAGGTGAGGAAACCGATGACGCTGACCAACGCGTAGATCACTACGATCATGTGTGAAAGTTGCGCGCCGCGCCCGGTGCCGAAGCGCGTGCGGATCCACTCGGCGCCCGTGGTGACATTTGAGCGGCGGAGCCATGTGGACAGGTAAACCATCAGGAAAATCTGGTTGAAGACGGGCCACAGCCAGGGAATCCAGACGCTCTTCAAGCCATAAATGAACATCAGGTAGACCAGCCACATGGTCCCCGCGATGTCGAACATGCCGGAAGCGTTGGACACGCCCAGGAAATACCAGGGCAGGGTATTGCCGCCCAGGAAATACGCCTTGGTGTCGCGGGAGGCGCGATGCGAGACCCAGTAGCCCAGCAGCACGGAGGTCGCCACGTAGACCACGATGATCGCGACATCGATCGGATGCAGTTTCATCTCGAACCTCTATTCCACCGCGCAGGCCCGAGGACTACGGGTGAGGCGATGAGGGTGCGCGGTTCAGCCGGGAGCCGCGCGTTCATTGAGTAAACATAGTAACAGAGCTTGTGTGCGAAATATCCGCTGCCCGCACGGACCTATGAGAAGAAGACCGCGCGTGGCCCACCCTTTATCTGTACGCACAATTCGTAAGCGCCTCTTCGCATGCAGGAATACGACGTTGCCCTGAAGTTGCTGTTGCAAGGTTCTGCCACCCTCACTCTGCGCGAACTGACCGGTACGGCTGTCGCCAGATGGTTGAATGTCGAACTGCCAAGGGTGCAGAATGCGCGCCTGGATCTGCTTGGCGAAACCGTCGAGGGCGGTTTGGTGCACGTGGAACTGCAAAGCGGCAACGACGCCACAATGCCGCAGCGCATGGCCGAATACTGCCTGGGCGTGTACCGGTTGTTCGGGCAATTCCCGCTGCAAGTGGTGCTTTACGTGGGCGAATCGCCGCTTAAGATGGAGAACGCGCTGCGCGGTCCCGGGGTTTTGTTCGAGTATGAGTTGATCGACATCCGGACGTTGGATGGAGATCTCCTGCTGGAGAGCCGGGACGTCGGGGATAATGTGATTGCGATACTGGCTCGGCTGCGGGATCATAAAGAGGCGGTCCGCAGGATCGTCGAGCGCATCGCGGGGCTGGCGCCGGCGGAGCGGGAGACCGCTTTTGCGCAGTTGCTGATCCTGGCTGGATTGCGGCACCTCTCGGGCGTGGTGGAACAGGAGACAAGGAAAATGCCGATCGATGTCGACATCCGAGACCATGAGGTCTTGGGACCCATGTTTAAAGAGGAGCGCCAACAAGGGCGTCAGGAAGGGCGTCAGGAAGGCGAACTTGCCGTCCTGCGAAGGTTGATCGAAAAGCGCTTCGGTATTTTGCCGGCCGGGGCCTCCGAAAAACTGGCTGCGCTTGCGGTGCCTGAGCTCGAAGCCTTGAGTGAGCGGCTATTGGAGGCCCGGAGCCTGGAAGAATTGCTGGATTGACTAATCGCTTGCGGCGCTTGTCGGGCGTGGTGGACCAGGAGACAAGGAAAATGCCGATCGATGTCGACATCCGAGACCATGAGGTCTTGGGACCCATGTTTAAAGAGGAGCGCCAACAAGGGCGTCAAGAGGGGCGTGCGGAAGGGCGCCAGGAGGGCGAACTTGCCGTCTTGCGAAGGTTGATCGAGAAGCGCTTCGGTGTTTTGCCGGCCTGGGCCTCCGAAAAACTGGCTGCGCTTGCGGTGCCCGAGCTCGAAGCCTTGAGCGAGCGGCTGTTGGATGCCGGCAGCCTTGCAGAACTGCTCAGGTGAGACGTACCTCCGGTTTAAGTACCATGCCGTTCTCTGGAACCGCGGGTACGGCTGGTAATTGCCAAGCGTCATCTGGGCTGGCATGCTAAGAGTGCTTTGCCAGACCTATCCAATGTGCACTTCCTGGAAAGGGGCCTGAACTGGTCTACCCTGGCGTACGTCGTGTTTGTATGCCTGGCGGCGGGGACCAGTTTCGTCCTGGCCCTTTTCGCGGGCCGGGTCACGTCCGCGAAGGATACGGAACTCAAGACACTCCAAAGCAAGTCTGCCGAAGCCGTGGCGAACGCGCACGCCGGCGCGGCCCGGGCGAATGCGCAGGCTGCCATGGCATACCAGGAAAAGCAGCGTCTGGAAGCCGAGGTGGCGTATGCCCAGGCGCATCGCGAGCGGCTGCGAAAAGAAAACCTCGAACTGCAACTGGTGGTTGAGAAAGAGCGCGCCGCGCGCTTGCGGATTGAAGAACGGCTCGGCGCCCGGCACATCTCCGTCCCCCAACGTCAGAGTATCCAGGCGGCGCTGGTACGCTTCCGCGGCCAAAGAGTGTCCATTATCACGCCTCCGGGCGACCCGGAGATCGACGCGTTCGCCGGCGAGATCAAGGCGGTGCTGGATGCGGCCGGTATGGCGGTGACCATGGCGCCGGCCTTGGTATTCGGCAAGCCGCAACCGGGGATCGCCCTCGAGGTGGGTGCCAACCGGCGGCAATTCGCTACGGCACTTGCCAAGGCGCTGGTGGATGCCGGCGTTGCCAGCGGACCGATTACCGCATCGGAACCGGATAACGCCGATCTCTTGGAGATCGCCGTCGGTCCGAAGTAGCCTCCGCGCCCCGCGGTCAGTGCGGCGGAGCCACTTTGACAGCCAATCTCAACACGCCCAGCACTTGCGGAGCCAGTTGGATCAGGCAACGCGGCGCCGCCATGCATAAAGGCGCCCACATCAGCCAACGGAATGCCGGTAGCGTCTCCAGTGCCACCAGGGCCAGCAGGGGCGACAGGATGCGGGCATAATCGAAGGCCTCCAGCCAGTCGCCGGGACGCCACAAAAAGATCCCTACAAGGGCAAACAATACCATTGCCCAACCGCTCGGGCTGAAGCCTGTGTGGCGCGCCAGAGGCATGGCCATGATAATCGCCAGCAGAATACCCACGACCGCCAGATCGTCCAAGCCGTCCAGGGCGAATCTTAGCCCCGGCGAATACGGATACGGCCAAGCGTGCAGCAGACGGTCCAGCAGCCCCGAAAACGGGATGGCGATCGGCCCCGAATGCGCAAATGGCTGGGTCCGAAGGTCGATGTACCCGTACCATGCCAGAGTGGGGATCGCCGCGGTAGCGAACGCCGCGGCGCGCCACGCGCGTTTGTGCATCAGGAGCCAGATGCAGTAGGCCGGTACCAGCAACAAGCCCGTATCGCGCGCCAAAGCGCCCAACAGGAGCACGGGATAAAGCTGCCAGCCGGGATGCTCCTCGCGGCTATACCAGGCGAACCCCATCACCAGCGCCGCCAGTCCCACGTCCACCGCCATGCGGTCCATCGAAACGATTGCCGCCGGGATCGCGAGGAACGCCAGGCCCCATGCCCGGCGGCGTCCGAACCGCGCGGCCAGGCGGCTGAGCCAATACGCGCCCAGTGCAAAAAAAAGAAGGATGACGGCGCGGTAGGCGGTATCGACGTGTACAGGGTTACCGCATGCCAGCGCATAGGCCAAGGCGGGAATCAGAATCCGCCGGTAGCGCAGCCGGGGGGCGTCGATGTACTTCCACAAATCGTGCGCCATGAGTGGATCGTGCGCGATGTAGTGGTAGAACTGTCCGTCCCAACCCATCGAGCCGGGGAAGGTATAGATGTGTTCGTTGGCCAGTGCGGGCGGGATTTGCAAGCGGCCGCCGGTCAGAAACAGTGCCGTCCAGTTTCCGCCATAATTGCAGCGCACGGTGAGGGATTGCCAGGAGAAGACCAGGAAGGCGCAAAGAATGGCCCACGCCGCGCTCTTGCCGTCAATCGGGATTCGTATGCGAGGAGGCAAGGCTGGTCACCGGGAGCGGGCAATCCCGCCAAAATGGGCTGCCCACCAACCCTGTGCCTACTTGATCTCCAGGATCTCTTTTTCCTTCACCTTGGCGGCTTGGTCGATCTTATCCATGTAGGTGTTGGTCAGCTTCTGGATCTCGTCGTGGGCGCGCTTATCTTCATCTTCGGTGATCTTCTTGTCCTTCACCAGCGCCTTCACGGCTTCGTTGCCATCCCGGCGGATGTTGCGCAGCGATACGCGATGATGCTCGGCCACGCCGTGCAGGCGCTTCACGAATTCCTTGCGCCGCTCCTCGGTGAGAGGCGGAATGGGCAGCCGGATCATCTTGCCGTCATTCGCGGGATTCAGGCCCAGGTCGGAAACCCGGATGGACTTCTCGATCGGCCCGATTTGCGACGCGTCCCAGGGCGTGATCGTGATCATGCTGGGCTCGGGAATGTGCAGGGTCGCCACCTGGTTCAGGGGCGACGGCGTCCCGTAATAATCCACACGGATGTGATCGAGCAGGCTTAAGGTGGCGCGGCCCGTGCGGATCGTGGCCATTTCATGCTGCATGTCGCCAATGGCCTTCTCCATGCGCACTTTCACATTGCTTTCGACTTCCTTAATCGACTGGAGGGCCGGCCCGGCGGGCGCGGCGTTGTGTTCGGTTTTCATAAGTGGCCTAGTGAATGAGCGTACCGACGGGCTCGCCCATCGCCATACGCATTATATTGCCGCTCGTATTCAAGTTGAAAACAATTATCGGAAGTTTGTTGTCCCGGCACATGGCGATGGAAGTGGCGTCCATGACGGCCAACGACTTGGACAGGACTTCCAGATACGAAACTTCACGGTACATCACGGCGTCGGGAAACCGCAAGGGGTCCTTGTCGTACACGCCGTCCACGCGCGTGGCCTTGGCGATCACTTCCGCCTTGATTTCGAGCGCGCGCAGCGTGGCCGCCGTGTCCGTGGAGAAGTACGGATTCGAAGTGCCGGCGGCGAAGACGCACACCCGGCCCTTTTCCAGATGACGCATGGCGCGGCGCCGGATATAGGGTTCGGCCACCTCGTGCATTTCGATGGCGCTCATTACCCGGGTATGCACGCCAATCTGTTCCAGGGCGTCCTGCAACGCCAGGGAATTGATCACCGTCGCCAGCATGCCCATGTGATCGGCGGTCACACGATCCATTTTCTGGGCCGCGGCCGCTACTCCGCGAAAGATATTGCCGCCGCCCACGACCAGGCCGACTTGCACGCCGGTCGCGGCCACCGCGGCCACTTCCGCGGCAAGTTCCTTAACCACGGTGGCGTTGATGCCGAAAGCCGCGCCTCCAGCCAGCGATTCGCCGCTAAGCTTCAGCAGAATGCGCTTATACTGCGGCACTTGCGTCTGCCGGCCCTTCGCCGCCGGATTCGGCTGCGGCGATGTCGCCCACCTTGTACCGGGTGAACCGCGAAACACTGATGTTCTCGCCCAGCTTGGAGATCCTGGTCTTGATCAACTGGCCTACAGTCAGGGTAGCTTCCTTTACGAATGGCTGCTCCAGTAGGCAAACCTCTTCGTAAAACTTGGCCATCCGGCCTTCCACGATACGGTCGATCACCGCGGGGGGCTTCCCTTCGAATGCGGCGCGGCCGCGCTGGATGTCGCGCTCCTTATCCATCGCCTCGGCCGGAACGTCTTCCTTGCGGATGAACTTCGGGTCGGCGGCGGCGATATGCATCGCGATATCGTGCACCAGCTCCTGGAAATCGGCGGTGCGCGCCACGAAATCGGACTCGCAGTTGACTTCCACCAGAACGCCGAGTTGGCCGCCGGAATGGATGTAGCTGCCGATCAAACCTTGCTTGGTGACGCGCTCGGATTTCTTGTGTGCGGACGCGATGCCACGCTTCCGCAGTACCACTTCGGCATTCCCGAGGTCGCCGCCGGCCTCGATCAGGGCGCTCTTGCATTCCATCATGCCGGCGCCGGTGCGGTCACGGAGTTGTTTTACGAGTTGCGCGGTAATATCCGCCATAGTTGCTCCAACCTAATGGGTGATGGGTGATGGGTCGCGGGTGATGGGTAGTGGTCCAGCCCAGTGCCGACCACCCACACAACCCACCACCCACGACCGGTCTTCTCTTAGTGGCCGCTTTCGGTGACCACGGCTTCAGTGACCGGTTCGGTTTCCGAAGCGGGGCCCTTACGCGGCGAGACCGGCAGCGGCTCGTCTTCCATCAGAGACTCCGCCATGATCTTCTCCGCGTACTTGGGATCCACGTATTCGGTGTATTCCGGCACTTCCTCCACCGGCGTATCGTCGGTCACGATCTTTTCCGAAGTGAATTCCTGTTCGCTCGCGAGCAGCCGGCCTTCCACCACCGAGTCCGCGATCTTGCTCGCGAACAGCCGGATGGCGCGCAAAGCGTCGTCGTTGCCCGGAATCACGTAATCCACTTCGTCGGGATCGCAGTTGGTGTCCACGATGGCCACCACCGGGATACCCAGCCGGCGAGCCTCCTTCACCGCGATGGCTTCCTTGTTCGAGTCGATCACGAACAATAGATCCGGCAAGCCCGGCATATCCTTGATGCCTTGCAGGTTCGAATCGAGATGTTTGCGCTCGCGCTCCAGGCGGATGATTTCCTTCTTCGGCCGGCCCGTGTAACCGCCTTCCACGTTGGCCATTCCTTCCAGTTCCTTAAGCCGCTTGATCGACTTCTGGACCGTGGCCATATTCGTGAGCAGACCGCCCAACCAGCGCTGGTTCACGAAGAACATCGAACAACGGCGAGCTTCCTCGGCGATGGCTTCCTGCGCCTGGCGCTTGGTCCCCACGAAAAGCACGTTCTTGCCCTGGGCGGCCATTTCGCCCACGAAGCGAGCGGCGTCCTTGAACATTTTCAAGGTTTTTTGCAGGTCGATTATGTAGATTCCATTGCGTTCGCCGAAGATGTATTCCTTCATCTTGGGATTCCAGCGCTTGGTCTGGTGCCCGAAGTGAACACCGGCTTCGAGCAATTCCTTCATCGATATTGCGGGCGTAGACTACCTCCTGAATGATCCGTGCCGGGGAAACGCAAGCGGTCCAAAGCGAGATTTGCCCGCGGGACCCTGGCACACCAACTGCAACCAATAAACATTACCGTTTGGAGAACTGGAAGCGCTTGCGCGCGCCCTTTTGGCCGTACTTTTTGCGCTCATGCTGGCGCGGGTCGCGGGTCAGGAAGCCGAGCTTCTTGAGCCGGGACCGCAGCTCCACATTGAACTCGCAAAGGGCGCGGGCAATTCCATGACGGGCGGCGCCGGCCTGGCCTGAAATACCGCCGCCGTCGATGCGCATCAGGATGTCGAACTTGTCGGCCGTCTCGGTGGCCAGCAAAGGCTGGCGCACGGAGGCGCGGGCGGCTTCGGTGGAGAAATAGTTCTCGAAGGGCCTTCCGTTGATGGTGAAATCCCCTTTGCCGGGCCGCAGAATTACGCGGGCCACCGATTCCTTACGGCGCCCCGTACCAATATATTGAACGATGCTTGCTGCCACTAATAAACCTTTCGCTATTTGAGAGCGTTATTGATAGCCAGGGCCGTTGGTTTCTGCGCCGCATGCGGATGCTTTTCACCCGCGTAGACTTTCAGCTTGCGGTACATCTGCTTGCCGAGTTTGGTCTTGGGCAGCATGCCCTGGATGGCTTCTTCCACCATGCGTGCCGGCCGCGTGGCGCGCACGCGCCGCGCGCTGGTTTCCACCAGCCCGCCCGGATATCCGGTGAAATGCCGGTATACTTTGTTATCGTCTTTCCGGCCCGTAAGCCGCACTTTCGCGGCGTTGACCACCACTACGTGATCGCCTGTATCCAGAAACGGGGTGAAGATCGCCTTATGCTTGCCCATCAGGAGCATGGCGGCTTTGCTGGCTAGTTTGCCGAGAACTGCATCGTTGGCATCTAGCACGTGCCACTGGCGAACAATCCCGTTCTTGGAGGGGAACTCGGTACTCATTGACACACGTCTCCACTTCGTCGGTTCAAACTATTTAGATTACCGGGCCAGGGGGTAGAATGTCAAATGCTATGGGTGACCGGGTGACCGGTGCTCGCCGGGGCTGGGGGGTCTTCATCGGCTCGGTGCGGGACCGGATGGCTTGAAACAGCAGCACTCGGTCGAGGAATTGCCGATCCGGCCCCTTGAGTGCTGACGTCCGTGCTGCGGAAAGGCTATCGCCTTTGGTCTCCGGATCGCCCGACGACACGCTCCGCGCCAACTGGCGGGTACCGGGCCACCGGTATCACCTCCAGTTGGCGTCAATCCGCGCGTGGGGTCCGCACCAGCCGCAACCCTGGCCACGCGTTCACCGCCCGGCAATGGCTAAGCGCTGGAACAGCGATTTGCGCGTGCCTTCGGATGGCGGTAGCGACGATGCGTGCCCTGCCATGACAGCCACGCCCTAGGGACGGCTGGCGTTGTTCGGGACCGCCAGGTACGCGTGAACGTTAAAGCTGCTGTCGAACGCGAAGCCGATGATCTCACCTGCAGCATTGATGGAACATGCGGTGGCCAGATCCAAGGGAGAACCGGCGGGGACGAGTGTGTTCAGGTCGATCAA
>JBEKIM010000034.1:0-27495 GCA_050011755.1 Bryobacteraceae bacterium
GCGGTTGGCACCCGCCCGATCAGACTGGTGGCGGGCGATTTCAATGGGGACGGAAAGCCCGATCTCGCGGTCCTGAACGTCGCCACGCGATCCGTACCGGGCACGGTCTCGATTCTCCTGGGAAATGGCGACGGCACCTTCCAATCCCAAACGAGTATCGCCGCGGGTTTGAATCCGACGGGCCTGGCCATGGCGGATTTCAACAGGGACGGCAAGCTGGATCTGGCAGTCACGATATTCGGCGGCAAGCCGCTAGGGGGCGGGACTTTGGTTCCAGCCAAGGTTCTCATCTTGCTGGGCAACGGCAGCGGAGGTTTTGAGGCACAGGCGAATTCGCCGGCATTGGCGGGGAACTCCGTCGCCGCTGGCGACCTGAACGGGGATGGCATACCCGATCTGGCGGTGGTGGGCGGAACTTCGGTTTCCGTGCTTATTGGCAATGGAAACGGTACTTTCCAGCCGCCGGTTTCCTACTTCACTAACGGGACCAGCTACGATGGGGTCGAAGGAAACGGCCTTGTCGGGATTGCCATCGGCGATCTCAATGGCGATCGAAAAGCCGACGTGGCCGTGACAAACAATGATTCCAACAGCGTATCCGTTTTTCTGGGCAATGGCGACGGCACCTTGCAGCCCGTGCTCCTTTTCGGAACCGACTTCGACCCCGTGTCGGTGGCGATCGATGCAAAAGGGAACATGGTGACGGCAAACAGCGGAGCCAATGACGTTTCCATCTTCCTGAAGCAGCCCTGAAATGCCGCCCGATTAGGCGCCCACGGCGATCAGGTGCGGCATCCGCTCTACGATCCGGGGGGCGCGAAAGGGCTGAAAACGGTACCCCACGCTGAAGATGGTCTCGATGTAGGTGCCGCTATGCTCGCCCAGTTTCTTGCGCAGCCGGCGGATATGCACGTCCAGCGTCCGCGTACGGATCTGGTTGTTGTAACCCCATACCCGCAACAAAAGGGTATCGCGCGTGACCACTTCCCCGGCATTCTGGATCAATAGGGCCAGCAGGTCGTACTCCTTGCGAGTCAGGCCCAGCGGCTTGGTGTCCAACAGCGCGGTCTTGTGTTCGAAGTCCAGGTCCAGGTGCTGGTCGTGATAGCGCTGCTCGTGCGTTGCGGTAATCTGAAACGGTCCCATCCAAATCTCCTTTTAAGCGTTTCGCCTATACTGATGCTACGAGTGAGGGGGATGGGGGGTGGTTTGGGTCTTGTAAAAGTTTTGTAAAAGGTGTAAACAGCCTCACAATCCGGCTTGCACGGCGGCGATGCGTGCCAGGGCGGCCCAATCGAGATCGCCCTCGCCGCGCGCGATGGCAGCCAGGAAACGGTCGCGTAACACGCCCGCCAGCGGCATGGGCACGGCCGCCGCTTCCGCGGCGTCCTGCGCCAGGCGCAGGTCCTTGAAGCCCAGCCGCAGTTTGAAGCCGGCCGGCTCGAATTGTTCCTTGGCCACGGCAGCGCCGTAGCCGGCGTATAGCGGCGAATTGAAAAGGGCGCTATTGACGATTTCCAGGAATTGCCCGGCATCCACGCCGGATTTGCGGACCAGCGCGAAAGCCTCGCCCATCGATTCGAGCGCCGCGGCGATCAGGAAATTGCCGGCGAGTTTGACGGCATTGGCCAGCCACGGATCCACGCCAACTACAGAGCGGCCGCGCGATACAGCCTCGAAGACCGGCTGACAGCGCGCGATCGAATCCGCCGGTCCGGCGGCCACGATCCAGAGTTTGGCCGCCGCGGCCGCCTCCGGACGCCCAAAGACCGGCGCGGCGATGTAGATCTGCCCACGGGCGGCGTGCTGTTCGGCCAACCGTTTTGAGCCCGCTACGCTGATGGTGCTCATGCCGATATGAATCGCGCCGGGGGCCAGAGCTTCCTGTATGCTCCCTGCTACGTGCTCCACGGCCGTGTCGTCGGCGAGCATGGTGATCGCGGCATCCACGCCGCGTACCGCATCCCCCGGCGAGCCGGCCACCGTCGCTCCGTCCTGTTGAAGTGGCTCGGCATGCGCGCGCGTCCGATTGTAAACAGTAACAGCATGGCCGGCGCGTAGGAGATTCCGCGCCATGGCCGAACCCATATTTCCAGCTCCGATGAATGCAAGCTTCATGGTAGTGTCATTCTAACGCATGGAAAAGCCTGGAATCCGCGTCGATATCCCCGGTTTTGGCAAGCGCCACATCCGCGTAGCCGTCAGCGATTATACGGGCACCCACTCATTCGGCGGGAAGATCGCGCCGGATGTCCGAACGAAGCTGAAACATCTTGTGACGCTGGTGGATCTGCACGTTGTCACCGCCGATTCCTTCGGCACCGCGGAGAGCGAACTGGCGGGGATCGCCATACCGTACAAGTTGCGCACGGACCGGCATGATATCGAGAAGGCCGGCTACGTCCGCCAGTTCGACCTGCAACAGGTCGCCGCCTTCGGCAACGGCAACAACGACAGGCTGATGCTCGAGGCCGTGAAGGAGGCCGGCGGACTGGCCATCGCGGTCGATAACGGCGAGGGGTGCGCCTTGGATGCGATGCGCAATGCCCACTTGTTTGTGACCGGCGCGGGCAACGCCATCGACCTGCTCCTCGACCCGGTACGCCTTAAGGCCACGCTGCGGTTCTGACCGATTCCTGCGCGGTATACTGTGGACTCAAAGAGATCGCAATGCGTGGATTTTTGTTCTTGCTGACGATGGCGGCGGCAGCGCGGGCACAGCCAGTTCCCGCGCCGCCAGGTGCTCCACAAGGGATCGTGGTTTCGTCCGGCGTTCCTCTGCGGGTGGCGCTCGAACGGCGGGTCATCGTCAAGCGTGTGGGCGAACCGATCCAAGGACGGCTGGTGGAACCTATTTACGTGTTCGATCGCATGATCCTGCCGGCCGGAAGCCTGGTGGAGGGACACGTCTCCGAGATCGGCGGCGTCCCCTTTGGCCGTCGCCTGCAGGCGCTTCTCTATGGCAACCTGACCCCGCCGCGCGATATTCACGCGCAGTTCGATACCTTGGTACTGAACGACGGCTCGCGGATCTCCCTGCACACCGCGCCCGCGCGCGGAACGCCGCATACGGCGCGTGTTGCGAAGCCCGGGAAGAAAAGCGAAGAACGTTTCTCGCCTCTCGAAAGCACGCGGGACCGGATTCAAAGCGACCGCGCCGCGTTTCTCGCCTTCAAAGAGCCGGGCAAGTGGAGCCGGCTGAAGGACAGGCTGTTCGAAATGCTTCCTTACCATCGGCAAGCCTGGCGGGCCGGCACGCTCTTCACCGGCGTATTGCAGGAGCCCCTCAGCGGCCTGGCGCCGGCGCCCGTTGAACCGCGCGTCGAAGACGCCGCGGCCGCGGAGGCGGAGGCGCAGGAAGTGCGCGCCCGGCTGCTGGCGCCCATCAGTTCCAGAACCGCTCAGAGAGGCGCGCCGGTCGAAGCCGTGGTGACACACCCCGTGTTCTCGCCCAGTCATGCGCTGCTGATTCCGGAAGGCAGCCGCCTCCTGGGAGACGTGGTGGAAGCGCGCCGGGCGCGTTTCTTTCACCGCAACGGGAAAGTGCTGTTTGTTTTCCGCGAGATCAAGCTGCCGGCGGCGGCGGCGCAAGGCGTTCAAGGTTATGTGGAGGGGCTGGAAGCGGACTTCGATGCGCACCTGGCCCTCGACGCGGAAGGGGCTGCGCAAGTCACCAGTTCCAAGACGCGCTTCATTTTTCCGGCCATCGCGGCGGCCGTGGCGGGGTTGTCGTTTCATCAGGACTACAATGCTCAGGGCGTTCCGGATTGGGACATCGGAGGACGCGCCGAATCCGGGGCCGTAGGTCTCGGGCTGATCGGCACCTTGTTGACGCAGATCGGCCCCCGCGCCTTCGCTTCGAGCATCGCGATTACCGGCGCGGCGTCTAGCATTTACTCAACCTTAATCGCGCGCGGACAAGACGTGAACCTGCCGGCGAATACCCCGGTCAAAGTCAGCTTGAAAGGGCGTGACGGCGAACCCGGCAAGGCCCGCCAGTAAACCGCTAAGACTGTGAGCCGGCCTTGCGTCCCTTCAGGAAATCCAACTCGGTCTGCTTGGGGATGCCCGGCTCGAAGCAGCGCCGGCAGCGGGCTTCGTACATATCGGCGGCGCCCACCACGATCAGGTCCTCGGCGCCGCGCAGGCGTTGCGTGTGCTTGCCCGGATTTCCGCAGCGCACGCAGATCGCCAGGGTCTTGGTGATGGACTCGGCCAGCGCCAGCAGGTCCGGAATGGGAACAAACGGGCGGCCCAGGTAGTCCGTGTCCAGCCCGGCTACGATTACCTGTTTGCCGCTGTCGGCCAGGCGCTGCGCCACGTCTACCAGGCTCTCGCCCATGAAATTCGCTTCGTCCACTCCGATCACTTCCGAGCGCCAGTCCACGCGCTCCAGGATCTCGCTGCCGGCGCTCACGACTTCAGACTTCATGCGCAGATCCCCGTGCGACACGATCTCGTCCAGCGCGTACCGCGTGTCGATGACGGGCTTGAATACCTGCACTCTCTTGCGGGCGATCATGGCGCGGCGCAGGCGCCGGATCAACTCTTCGCTCTTGCCCGAGAACATGGGGCCGCAGATCACTTCAATCCATCCGATATTGCCGCTGACGAATTCCATGAGTTTGCTTTAGCATGCCACAGTGCCGGCCGGCGATGCGGGATTTTGCGCCTAATGTACAATGCAGGTTTATGAAACGGATTTGCTTTATCCTGCCGCTGCTGGCGTGGACTGCCGCCGGCGCCGAGAAAAAACCGGTCACGCTCCAGAACATGCCGGCGCCGGTCCGCATGCCGGCGATTACGTGGGCGCCGGACGGAAAGCGCTTCGCCTGGATGGAAGAGAAGGCCATCTCGCAGTATGACGTGGCGTCCAGGAAGAAGAAGCAACTCGTGGCGCTGGGGCCGCTGGAAGAAAAAGCTGTCAAACCCCCGAAGCCGGAGGGCGCCGATTGGCAGGACCGGCGGGTTTCCGAGCAGAACTTCCAATGGTCCGCGAACGGGCAGGAGATGCTGATCAGCGTGCAGGGCGACCTGTTTCTGTTGCATACGGAAACCGGGAAATGGGAGCAACTCACCGCGACTTCAGAGGCGGAGCGCGATCCCAAGCTCTCTCCCGATGGCCATCTGGTCTCGTTCCGCCGCGAGCACGACCTGTACAGCCTGGAAATCGCGTCGAAAAAAGTCACGCGGCTCACCAGCGACGGCGGCGCCACGCTCTGGAACGGCGAACTGGACTGGGTGTACCCGGAGGAGTTGAATCTTTCCACCGCGCACTGGTGGTCTCCCGATAGCCGGCAGATCGCCTATTTGCAGTTCGACGTCGGCCACGAATCGATGTTTCCACAGGTGGATTTGCTGTCTTGGCGGGCGCTGGCCGAGCCTGAGCGCTTTCCACAACCGGGCACGCCGAATGCGGATGTGCGATTGGGAGTGGTGCCGGCGGAGGGCGGTCCCACGCGCTGGATGGACATCGGCGAAACGCGCGACCACCTGCTGGCGCGGGTAAACTGGTCGCCGGACAGCCGGGCAGTGGCCTATCAGCGGCTGAATCGCATCCAAAACCGCCTGGACCTGGGGCTGGCCGACGCGCGCACGGGTGTTTCGCGGGTGCTGCTCACCGAGGACGATTCGTACTGGGTAAATGTGAACGACGATTTCCGGTTTCTCAACAAGGGCAAACAGTTTCTGTGGGGTAGCGAGCGGGATGGCTATCTGCACTTATACCTTTGCTCGCTGGACGACAAACACGTGTCGCAGATCACCAAGGGCGAGTGGGAAGTAACCGAAGTGGCGGGAGTGAACGAAGAGACGCGCGAGATCTTCTTCGTTTCGACGGAGCAGAGTCCGCTGGAGCGCCAGCTTTACCGCGTCCGTTTGGACGGCAAGCAGAAACAGCGGCTGAGCGGCGGCGCGGGGACGCACAGCATTTCGATGAGCCCGACCGGCGACTACTACATGGATACGGTGTCCAGCCTGGGCACGCCGCCGCGGCGCACGCTGCATGAAAGCGATGGTTCGCAGATTGCGGTTTACAAGGAGGCTACGCCGCCGGACGTGGAGATCCTGCCCACGGAGATCGTCAAGATCAAAGCTACGGACGGCGCGCAGCTCTATGCGCGGATGATTAAGCCGGCGGGCTTTGCGGCCGACAAGAAGTATCCCGTAATCGTCATGATTTACGGGGGCCCCGGCGTCCAGGCGGTGCGCGACGCCTGGAACGGCGCCAGTTTCGACCAGGTGCTGGCGCAGAAGGGCTACCTGATCTGGCAACTCGACAACCGCGGATCGTCCGGGCGCGGCCACGGTTGGGAGTCGGTGATCTATCACGAAACCGGCGCGCACGAACTGAACGATCAACTCGACGGAATCCGCTATTTGAGCACGCTGGGTTTCGCGGACATGACGCGCGTAGGCATCAGCGGCTGGAGCTATGGAGGATACATGACCCTTTATGCTCTGGCCAATGCGCCGGGCGTTTTCAAGGCGGGCATCGCGGGCGCGCCGGTGACCGACTGGCGCAACTACGACAGCATCTACACGGAGCGTTACATGGGGCTCCCGGACGAAAATGCGGAGGGTTACAAGCGCAGTTCGCCGCAGACCAAGGCCGCGGAGATCAAGGCGCGGCTGTTGCTCCTGCATAACATCGAGGACGACAACGTGCACTTTCAGAACAGCCTGCAGATGGCCGGCGTTCTGGAGCGGGAGGGCAAGCAGTTCCAGATGATCGTGTATCCGCAGAAATCGCATGGCGTGGGCGGGGCGCTGCAGCGCCAGATGCACCAGGCGATGCTGGATTTCTTTGAGAAGGCGCTATAGCTTCAGGCTGGTGAAGTCATCGATCCCGGCCCACGGTCCGGAGACTCCGAGGTTTCATTTAAACCACAGCACTCCTGCCAGCAGACGGTTTTCCGGGAGGATACAGCGCCCGCAAAATACCTCGTAATTGGAAACGATCGCGCGAACCGCCTGGGGGATCGCGACGGCATCGTCGGGCAGGTGTTCAGCCGCGATCGCCATTCGCGGCCTGAACTTCCGTAGCGTTCCGGCGGCGCCCCTCAATGCCGCCTTCTCCGCTCCTTCAATGTCCATCGAGATAAAATCCACATGCGGTAGGTGCAACTCGCTCACGATCCGATCGATAGTGGTGACGCGCACGGTTTGCCTGGTGCTTCCTCGTTGAAATACTACGCTATCGTCATGGAACTCGACAACACCATCGCGATCCCAGACACCTTCCTCAACGACGGCGACCCGCCCATCGGCAATTTCTTTCGCGAAAGTGCGCTTCAGGCAGGGCCATTTCTGAGGCGCGATTTCGATTGCGACCACTTTTTGCGCGCCACATCGCAGCGCCTGCCACGTCACCTCGCCAACGCTCGCTCCCACATCGAGCACGATATCGCCGGGACTCATGTGCACTAATGGGTGCCGATACTGGTCGGCCACTTGCTCGCCGAAGTTTTCTATACCCTGTTCCCCGAGGGCCCCAGGAAGCCAGAACTGGCCCATTCCTGGAATATCCCATAATTGCAGGTCGCCATCTTTCCGCACAATTCTTGCGGACGTCCGGATTCGTTGAACAGCCTTACCATAGACCTGGTTGAATGCGACGGTGCGCACCGTTTCCGCTAAGTTGCACTGGCTTCCTCTTGCCGAGGTCAACCAAACAGCTACGCCGCGCAACGGCGGGTAGCAAGCCATAGCGAGTTGAATTGCAATCAATGCCAACCCCAGCAGGATGGCCGCCCTGATCGGGACCAGCACGACATGCCGGCCTCTGGGCGAACGAAGTCTTCTTGTACTTCCTTCCGACATCGCAGAGCCTCTTAGAAAACTCGAATTGTAATTGCGTGCGGTGACGCAATCCGGAAGATTTTCGATGTGTTGTTGTCCAAAGTTAGCTTTTTACTCCTGTGCGCCGCCATCAGTAACTAGTCTGAACTTTGTGTTTAAGTCCAAGGTCTTGACGCAAAGATAGAAATTACTGTACTTGTAATGGGTTCTGTCGTCCTCTGAGACCATCCGCATTTCAAGGTCTTTGTATTGTTCCGGCAATGCGTATACGCTCAACGGCTCTTCATTAGAACAGTCGGTTTGAACAATTATCCGCTCACCTTGCTTTAGAATCGCTACACCGCCACCAGTGTACGGCGCAAACCAACTTGTCATATACTGGACTTCCATATCCTGACTGGCTTCGTAAACGTCGTCTTTGCGAGGAAACCTAACTCCTCCCGGTAGCAAGCTCCTCTCGTAAATCGATGCCCAATGAAACTCTTCGGCTCCGATACTTTTGCGAAGCCCCGACCGCTGTTCGGAAAAAAGATCATCTACCGTTTTGTTCCAACCGGGCGGCGCAGGTGGAAAGTCTTTCATGCTATCTCCAACACGATGAAGCCCCGCTCTTCAGCTTGAAAACCTTACCATAGACCTGGTTGAATGCGAGGGTGCGCACCGTTTCCGCTAAGTTGCACTGGCTTCCCCTTGCCGAGGTCAACCAAACAGCTACGCCGCGCAACGGCGGGTAGCAAGCCATAGCGAGTTGAATTGCAATCAACGCCAACCCCAGCAGGATGGCCGCCCTGATCGGGACCAGCACGACGTGCCGGCCTCCAGGCGAACGAAGTCTTCCAGGCACCTACTCGGCCCGCAACGCCTCCACGGGATTCACCGAGGCCGCCCGCCGCGCCGGAACATAACTTGCCGCTAACGCACAGATCCCCAGCAGCACGGCCACGCCTCCCAACATCCAGACGTCCCAAACCTGCACCCCGAACAGCAAACCTCGCAACAACGCCGCGGCCGGCGCCGCGCATCCCAGCCCAACCACAATCCCCACAGCAGCCACAAACCCCGCCTGCCCCAGGACCAATCGGTAAACCGCCCCCCGCTGCGCTCCCAGCGCCATCCGCACGCCGATCTCCCGCGTCCGCCGGCTCACCGAGTACGCAATCACGCCATACAGGCCGATCGCCCCCAGCAACAGCGCAGACACCGCGAACCCTCCCACCAGCCACGCCGACGAGCGGTTCAGAAACGCCGATGGCGAGTCGTCGATGCGATCGTCCATCACGAATTCGTTGCGCACCCCGAGGCTCGCGTCCACCTGGTGAATCGCTCGCACCAGCGGCGGCATCATTGCTCCCGGATCCTGCCGCGTCCGCACCGCCAGAAACAACGTGCCGTCCGTGTCCTGCTCGAACGGGTAGTACACCGCGGGCGCCAGCGGCTCCACCAGGTCGCCCTCCCTCACATCGTCCACGACGCCGATCACCCGCGCCCTCGACTGCGGCGAAAGCTCCGCATCTCCGATCGTTCTGCCTACCGGATCCTCGCCCGGGAAAAACCGTTTCGCGAGCGCCCGATTGATTACCGCAACCCGCGGCTTCGAGCCATCGTCCGCGTCCGTGTAAAAGCGCCCCGCGATCAGCCTGGCCTGCAACACCTGGAAGTAATCCGCGCTCGTCTCCCGCCGCAGAACCTTGTCTTGCTCCCCGTACCACGCGCGCCCCATCACCCGAAAGTCCGCCGCATCGCGGTTACAAGTGATCGGCAGTTCGCTCGTATGCGCGGCGGCAACCACTCCCGGTATCGCCGAGACGCGTTCCAGCAGCCGCCGCGAAAGCATCCTCAGCGCATCGATGTTCTCATAACCCGCGCCCTGAACGTCGATCTCGAGCGTGGCCAGATTCGCCGGATGGAAATTCAAACCCACATGGAACATGCGGTAGAGGCTCTTCCCCAACAGCCCCGCGCTCGCCAGCAGCACCATCGCGATCGCCAGTTCCGCCGCCACCAGGTTCGCGCCGAAGCGCTTCCATAAAGTTCCCGCCGAGCCGCGCCCGCCTTCCGCGAGGTCCTCCCGCAGGTTCGCCAGCGACAGCCGCAAAACCGGCGTTACCGAGAACACCGCCACCGCCAGCAGCGACACAGCGGCCGCGAACAGCAGTACCCGCGGATGCAGCCCGGCATCGCGAAAGTATGGCATCCCGCGCAGCCTGCGTTCCGGAATCAGCCGGAAGAGCCTGGGAATGGCCGCCGAAGCCGCCGGCAACCCGACCGCCGCCGCCACCGCCACCAGCAGCACCCCTTCCGTCACGAACTGCCGGATCAGCCGGCCCGCCGACGCGCCCAGAACCCCGCGCAGCACCGTCTCCCGCTTCCGGCCTTCGGCTCTCACCAGCAGCAGGCTCGCCACATTCACGTACGCGATCAGCAACAGCAGCCCCGCTCCGCTCCACAGAACCAACAACGTGGGCCGGATATCTCCCACGATGGCGTCCCGCAAAGGCGTCAGGCGCGCGCTCCGCCCTTTATTAGACGCCGGATATTCCTTCTCCAGCCGTGCCGCAATGCTTTTCATTTCCGCCGCGGCCGACGCGATTGAAACGCCATCCCGCAGCCGCCCCAATCCGTAAAGCTCGTGCCGCTCCCGCGCCTGTGCGCTCAGGTCCGGGTCGTGGATCGTGGTGAAGAATTCCGCCGCGCGCATCGCAAAGTGAAACTCCCGCGGCAGTACGCCGATCGCGATATAGGGCGTATCGTTGAGAATCAGCGGCTGCCCGACAATATCCTGCCTTCCACCGAAGCGGCTCTGCCAGGCGGCGTAAGTCAGCACCACCGCGCGCGGCGCGGCCGGCCGGTCGTCTCCATCGCGAAAAACGCGGCCGCGCAGAGCCGCCACGCCCAGGCTCCCGAAAAAGCCGCCGCTTACCCGCGCGCTGCGAACCGCCTGCACGCCCGCGGAGCTTCGCCATAGAAACACTGAAGCATCCCACGCCTCGAACGACCGGAAAACCGTGTTGGCTTTTTGCCAGTCCAGATAATCCGGATAAGAGAGGTTGCACTCCCGGCACGAGCCGGTCGTCTCATACGCCACCACCAGCCGCGAAGGCTCCCGATACGGCAGCGGCGCCAACAGCGCCGCATCCACAAACGCGAAAATCGCGATGCTCGCCGCCATACCCAGCGCCAGCACCAACACGGCCGTGCCCGCGAACCCCGGGTTCTTGCGCAATTGCCGCGCGGCAAATCGCAGGTCCTGCGCCGTGGTTTCGAGACCAAAGGCCACCACGCCGCGCCGGAGCGGCAGCCGGACTTTCTTAAAAACACGCAGCCACATTCCGTCTCCCTGGTGTAATCATAGATTGGATAGAGGGTCGATGGGAGGTCCCCTCCGTTGCACGCAAGCGGCCTGACGCAAGGATCGCGTTCCGTGTATGGCACGCTTGAAGATGCCGTCCCCGCGGTAGACTTGACACATGGTCCGTCAGATTGCGCCTCTGTTCTTCACCATGGACATTTCCACTACGCTCGCCTATTACAAAGAACAGCTTGGCTTCGAATGTCTGGGGACGTGGCTGGATCCACCGGTCTATGCGATCGTGGCGCGCGATCGGCGGGCAATCCACTTCCGCTGCGCCCAGCCGCCCACAGCCAATCCGAACAAATACAGGGACGAATTGCTGGACGCATATGTGTTGGTTGAAGATGCCGACGGACTTTATGCCGAGTACGCTGCCCGAGGCGTCGAATTCACTCGGGGAGTTGCCAACATGCCATGGCACTCGCGCGAATTCGTAGTGAAGGATTGCGATGGCCGTCTGCTGGCTTTCGGTGCGAACCCGTAGTCCTCTCCGGTCGTCCCTTCCAGGAGACCCGACACGTGAATGGAATGGGGCAGACGCCGCAGCCAGGTGGCACTCCCGCGCGCTATTCCTGCCGCAAATAAGCGTCATGGTATCGGTAGGGCTGACGCCCGATAAGGTGGCGGCAATGAATCTGCGGCGATTTTCACCCTCATTGACGCGGTGATGTGGCGTTCGCTATGTGATTCTGGTCCCGCAGGCGTAGATAAATGGCTCGGCATTTAGGGTGATTGGCGCTAGATCTCTTTGATTTGTTGCGCGCCGCCAAACGCGCGTTGGGCCGCCGCGACGGCGTTTTTACGGCTCATCCCCGCCTTGTAATTCGCTCTTCCTCAAGTTGGCGATCGAGAGCACTGCGCCGAAATTGGCTCCGCAGCCTCAAGAGGAAGGCGCGCGCCGTCATTTGTCAGGCTCCCGCCGCGAGCAGGCGTTGGATCGCGGGGGAAACCCGGTCCCAACTCGCTCGCTCTTGCGCAAGCTGTTTACGGCCGGACCGGGTCACCGAATAGTATCGGGCTCTCCGGTTGTCTTCAGAGACGCCCCACTTCGATTGGATCCAGCCTTGCTGTTCGAGCCGCAGCAAGGCCGGATAGAGCGTGCCTTGATTGAGTTGCAGCACATCCTCCGAGATTTGCCGGATTCGTTGAGCAATGCGCGCGTGGCGGTTCGCGGATTCGCGCGCCACACTTCGGATATGCCGCGGGCGCCGCGACGGCGAAGGCGCCACGCGGCATTGCTATACTTACACCAGAACTCCAAGTGTGCCGGAAATGAAGCGTTGTACGATTTGCCAGTCCACGTATCCCGCAGCGTTCACGCATTGTCCGCACGATGGCTCCGTCCTGACGGACGCCGATGAGTGGTCTGAGGGAGCCATGATCCGCGGCAAGTATCGCATCCTGGGCAAGTTGGGCCAGGGGGGGATGGCAACCGTCTATAAGGCGGTGCACGTGGGATTCGACGAAGTGTGCGCGCTGAAGGTGATCAATATGGAGTTGGCCACCGATCCGTCCTTCGTGAAGCGTTTCAGCCAGGAAGCGGCCCTCACGCGGAAGTTGCAGCACCCCAACGCCGTGCACGTGGAAGATATCGACCAGGCAGACGATGGGCGTCCTTTCATCGTGATGGAGTTCATCGGAGGGGAGAGCCTGAAAGATGTCATCCACCGCGAGGCGCCGCTGCCGGTGCCGCGTGTCCTCCGCATCGCCAAACAGGTGGCGGCTGCGCTCGATGCGGCGCACCGGCTGGGCATGATCCACCGCGATATCAAACCCGGGAACATCATTTTGACCCGGCTCCCCGGCGATCCCGAATCCGGGGAACTGGCCAAAGTCCTCGATTTCGGCATCGCCAAGATCAAGGAGGCGCACCTTGCCGGCAGCGCTGCCACGCTGACGCGGACAGGCACGTCCATCGGCACGCCCGCTTACATGTCGCCGGAACAGGCCCTGGGCAAGACCGGCGAGGGCCTCGATGGACGCGCCGACCTTTACTCGCTGGGCGTGGTCATGTATGAAATGTTGACCGGCAAACTGCCCATCCAGGCGGAGTCGGAAGTACAAATGCTGATCGGTCAGGTCAGCACGGCACCGGAGCCGGTCCGCGCCCTGCGCCCCGAACTCTCCGATGGAATTGGCGCGGTGGTGATGCGATGTCTCGAAAAAGACCCCGCCAGACGGCCGGCCAGCGGTGCGGCGCTCATTGCGCAGATTGAGAACTGGGAGACAGGCGGGGCAGCGGGGGCGCCCGACGAACCGCCCACCGTGGCCACGCACCGACCTCCGCAGATGGACGCGGCGATGGCGTCGCCGGCGCGCCGGCAATCCCGCCCTGTGGAGGCGGTGGCGGCCCTCGTGTTGATCGCAGCGGCAATCGCCGGCGGCGCCTGGTATCTCACATCGCGGCCCAAACACATTGCGCGGTTGCCAGTAGCCATCCCGCCAGCGGCGGCCTCGCAGCCGGAACCGCAGAGCACGCCCACACCGGCGCCACCCGCGGCTCCCGCCGAACGGCAGCAGGTTACGACTACGCCTCCCGCTTCAGCAAAGCCGCCGGTCCCGCAGCGCGGCCCAGACAAGGATGGCAACCCGGGGGACGATCTCCAGATCGCCCTTGACGGTGTGCCCATGGACGCCGCCACCAAGGCTCAAATAAAGGATATCTGGAGCCAGGCCACCGCCCTGATGAAAAAGGGTGATTTCGAAGGAGCGGCACGCCAATACCAGAGGTTGAACCGCTTGCGGCCAGGCTGGGCGCCGGCGATTGCCGCTCTGGGTACTGCTATAGCCGCCAAAGCGAACTCGGCGGCGGCCGCCGAGCAGAAGGACGCACTGGACCGGGCCGACGACTTGACCGCCGGCATAGCGCGCGGTCAGGAACTCCACCCGCACGCGGGCCTGGCGGCCAGCCACTACCGCCGCGGCAGGGCGTTGGGCAAGTTGGGCGACCTGGATGGCGACATGCACGAACAACAGGAGGCCCTCCGGATCGACTCCGGCCTCGGTGCGGCGCACGCCCAACTCGGTTATGTTTACGCGCAACGGGGTTCGTGGAGCGACGCCGTCCGCGAGTACCGCGAGGCGATCCGGCTGAAGCCGCATCTGGCGGAAGCACACAGCGGGCTCGGCGACGCGCTCGGACACATGGGCGACTGGCACGGAGCCATGGCCGAAGAGCGCATCGCTATCCAGCAAGCTCCAGGGTTAGCCATGGCGCATTTTCAACTGGCCACGGCGCTGGAGCATACAGGCGACGTGCCGGCAGCGCTTGAGGAATATCACCGCGCCGTCGTGTTAGAACCTCGGGGGCCGAGTTTCCAGGCTAACTACAACCGTTTAGCGAGACAGGTCAGCGCCAAGTAGGGCACGCCTTTCAGCGGTCAATGCGCATTGTCATCCCTCCGCGTTGTGCATTTTTGTGCACGTTTTCGGGCAATCAAAGCGTTTACAAGAATTGGCCGAAGGAAGCCAATGCCGCAGTAAGTATGGGGTAGTGCATTTCATTTGTTCGAGTTACCTCGCTGCGCCTGCCCGAGATTGGCTTCACTTCGTAAAAACGGCCGAATTTCCAGGCCAACTACAACCGTTTAGCGAGACAGGTCAGCGCCAAGTAGGGCGTGCCTTTCAGCGGTCAATGCGCATTGTCATCCCTCCGCGTTGTGCATTTTTGTGCACGTTTTGGGCAATAAAAGCGTTTACAAGAATTGGCCGAAGGAAGCCAATGACTGTCGTAAGTATGGGGTAGTGCATTTCATTTGTTCGAGTTACTTCGCTGCGCTGGCCCGAGATTGGCTTCACTTCGTAAAAACGCCGACGCCTCGTTTTGAGGGGGATGGTTTCGCCCAGGCACGGCGGCGCGGCCGGCTAAAGCACCCCTGCGATTTCATTCTAGGGCGCTAGCGCGGACAAACCCGGCGATCTGGCGGATGACTGAGCCGTAAGTGGTTTGATTCGCTGGCGATGTAGGGCGGGAGAGTATTTTGGAAGCGCGTCACCGGAAACCCGGGTAGAATTTAATCTGGCCACGACATGGATAGCGAACACCGCGTTTCTTCCCATCTGCGCCTGGACACGGCGGAGTACGACCGCATCATCCGCACTTACATTCCGGACTATGACGAGAGCCGCCGCGTGCAATTGGATCTGCTAGCGGCCGCGCAGGTTCCCCCGGAAGCGCGCATCGTCGATTTGGGCGGCGGCACGGGTTCGCTCGCGGAAGCCATCCTGGAGCGACTTCCGAACGTGTCGATTCTGGTGCGCGACATCGACCGCCAGATGCTGGCGGTGGCGCAAAATCGCCTGGCCCGCTTTGCGAATCGGGTGGAACTGGGGATCGGTTCATTCGCGGATTCCTTGCCACCCGTGCACGCGGTACTCTCAGCTTTCGCCTTGCACCACATTTCGAGTTTGCAGGAGAAGACCGAAGTGTACCGCCGCATCCGGGAAGCCATCCTGCCGGGTGGCGTGTTCTTGAACAATGATGCGGCGTCCGGACCTTTCTGGCCGTTCCTGCGCGATGAGTGGGCCGCCTTCATGGCGGGCCAGGGTTTTACGCTTGAGCAGGGCTACCAGAATCTGGACGATTGGGCGGCCGAGGATACGTATTTCTCCATTCGCGAAGAACTTCAGGCGATGGCACGGGCCGGCTTCGAGCATGCGGAGTGCTTCTGGCGGCGGGGTCCGGTCGCCATTCTGGGGGCACGGCTGTAGGGTGTTTCTTTAACCCACGCGCGCCCGGTTCAGACCATCCCGAGGCGTGGATCAACCATTACCGCGGGACGATGGGGACCCGACCGGTAGTCGCGCCAGGCAGCGGCAAGCCTCTGGATGCCCGTTCGCAGCACTTCGGGTTCGGCGATGAACGGAATTCGAACGAAGCCCGCGTGCTGCCCGGTTGCGGACATCAATGGGCCGGGAAGTATGACCACGCCATGGCGCAAGGCCGTCTGCGCGAACTCGCGGGCATCTCCGCCCGGAAGCTTCACCCAAAGGAACAAGCCTCCCGAGGCCACGCGGAACTTCCAGTCCGGGAGGCGCTCACGCAACAGAGCCGCAAGCAGGTCTCGCCGGGGCTTTAGTTGCCGGCGCCGCAGCTTGCGAATGACTTCGATATGGTCGAGCAGTCGGACGGCTATAGCCTGCGTGAGCAGGGGGCAACCGAGATCGGTCGCACTCTTGACGCGGGCCAGGCTCTCGACGATTGGAGCGGGCGCGCGTACCCAACCGATGCGCAGGCCGGGCCAAATCAGCTTGCTGAGCGACCCGAGGGTGATGACGGGCGCGGCCGGAGCGAAGGCCGCGATGGGGGGCGGAGGCGAGCCTTCGAGAGCCAGGTCGAATAACGTGCAATCGTCGATGATCGGCACGCCCAGGGCGGCAGCCATTTGGGCCGCTTCTTTGCGCGCGGCGCTGGGCATCAGGACGCCGGTGGGGTTCTGAAACGTGGGTGTCAAATACACGAGACGAGATGAGGCGGCGATGATGCGCTGCCGGAGCGTGGCCGGCGATACGCCGTGGGCATCCAAGGCCACCCCGCCGATGCGCGCGCCGGCCGCGCGGAACGCGTCCAGAACGCCGAAGTAGGTCGGATCCTCGACCAGCGCGGAGTCGCCGCGCTGCAGGTACAACCCCGCACACAGGGAAATGGCCTGCTGCGCCCCGGTGGTCACAAGAATTTGTTCGGCGCGCGTGGCGAGGCCGCCCTGGACGTAGTACGATGCGATTGCCTGGCGCAATGCGGGAAGCCCGAGCGCGTAATACCGGCGGTCGTTAACCAGCACGCCATACTCTTCGGGCGGAAGTGTGAAGAAATCGAGAGGCAGCCCGGGGAGCGGCAGCGGGGCGCCCAAAACCAGATCCACCATGTCCTGCGCTTCGTGCGCGGCAAGGAGACCCAGAAGGGGACTGGCGGCCAAGGCGCGCGCCTGCGCCGCGCCCCGCGCCACGGCGGCGGCGCCCGATCGGCTGACAAAAGTACCGCTGCCCGTGCGGCTCTCCACCCATCCGCCTTCGCGCAACGCGCCGTACGCGGCCACGACGGTGGTGCGGCTAATCGTCAATGCATGGGCCAAATCCCGCTCCGATGGCAGGCGGATGCCGGGATTCAGGGCGCCGTAGCGAATCGCCTGCATCAAGCCATGCGCCAGCTTCCGTTGCAGCGATCCCCTGCCGGCGGACCAGACGCCCAGATGGCTTACCAAGTCGTGAGTCTGCATGGCAGTCCAATTCTCTCGTAATTGGATCTTGTTTTCAAGTCCACTCCGAAACAGAATGAATAGGGGCTTAAAACATGGGGACTTCTTACATGCAGGCGAAGGATCTGGAATTGCTGGGCTCCACGGCGCGCCGGGCAGTGAGTTATTTACAGAGCGTCGGCGCACGCCCGGTTGCTCCGGATGTAGCCGCCATCAGGGAGTTGGAGCAGCTTACGGGCCGGCTTCCCGACGAGCCAACCGAACCCGCTAACCTGATAGAAATCCTGGACCGTATCGGCTCACCGGCGACCATGGCCACGGCCGGCGGACGGTACTTCGGGTTCGTAATCGGTGGCGCGCTGCCGTCCGCGGTGGCAGCCACGTGGCTGGCGAGCGCCTGGGGCCAAAATGCGTCGCTGAGGGTCATGTCGCCGGTAAGCGCGGCGTTGGAGGAGGTGGCGTTGGGCTGGCTGCGCGAGTTGCTCGGGCTCCCCGCGGAGTGTGGAGGCGCCCTGGTGACCGGCGCTACCATGGCTAACTTTACCGCTCTAGCCGCCGCGCGGCACGATCTTCTGGAGCGAGCCGGCTGGGATGTGGAGAACGATGGGTTGACCGGCGCACCGCCGTTGACGGTGATAGTGGGAGACGAAGTGCACGTCGCGCTCCTCAAAGCGTTAGGCATGCTGGGGCTCGGCCGCAAGCGCGTGGTTCGGGTGCCAGTGGATGGACAGGGCAGAATGCGGCCCGATCAACTGCCGAGTCTCGACGACCGGACGCTGGTTTGCATTCAGGCAGGAAATGTAAACACAGGGGCCTTCGATCCCGCACGCGAAATCTGTGGCCGGGCCCGCGATGCCGGAGCATGGGTCCACGTGGATGGCGCATTCGGGCTTTGGGCCGCTGCATCGCCGGCTTATCGTCATCTGACGGATGGGTTCGAGCTGGCCGATTCGTGGGCTACGGACGCACACAAGTGGCCGAATGTTGGATACGATTGCGGCATCGCATTGGTGCGCAACTCATCGGCGCTGCGAGCGGCCATGGCGATCGGGGCGGCGTATCTGGCGCCAGGCGATCTGCGAGAACCTTCTCACTACACTCCGGAAATGTCACGGCGAGCGCGTGGGATGGAGTTGTGGGCCGCGCTACGGTCGCTCGGCCGCAGCGGCGTAGCGGACCTCATCGCGCGCACGTGCGGTTACGCGGAGCGTTTCGCCGAGGGCCTGCGCGCGGCGGGTCACGAGGTACTGAACGATGTCGAGATCAATCAGGTGCTGGTGTCGTTCGGCAGCCCGGAAGTCACCCGATCCGTAATCGAGCGGCTACAACGCGAAGGCACGTGCTGGTGCGCAGGAACGGAATGGCAGGGCCGCGTGGCGATGCGCATCAGCGTCTCCTCATGGGCCACGACCGCCGAGGATGTGGAGGCTAGCCTGGCTGCCATCCAAAGAGTCGCGGGCACCTGACGAAAGAACGCATGAACAGATCTGCCATACAACATGGGGATGCCCTGGCAGCACATGATGGGGTTGGAGGCTGCGGCGGCAACGCCATGCGTGTGTTTGAGGCTCTAGACTTCTCATCGGAGACGAGGGCTGGGGCGCTCCCTAACGGTCGCGGCTCGGTCGATTGGCGGGTCGGTCGATTGGCGCACCCTATTTCAAGCCGTGCGGTTTGATTTGATCTGCCCAGCGGCTATGATGAATTGAATGTACAAGGGTCAGCGCCGTTTCATGCTTGCCTGGATTGTAATAGGTGCATTGATGGCGCAATCAGGTCCCGGCGGGTTCACTCCGGTTCTCGAAATCCCAAAGCCCGTCTATCTGCTAGATGAGTCCATACGATTCCGGATTGGCGTAAACGCGGATTTACCCATTCCCGAGGGGGTGCGCTCATCGTGCGTTCTCCATTGGGTCCGGCCCGACGCCACGGCGTTCGACGAGCAGGTTCCCTGGCCTCTCGACGGCGACCCCACGCGCAGTTGGCGCGGCGGCTGGGGCTTCGGAAAGGAACGGCCTGAAATCGGACGATACACGGTTTCGTTCGAGTTTGCAGGCCGAAGAACCGCGGCGCAATCCTTCGAAGTGATCTCCGACCCTTTCGCGGACCGTATCGCAGCTCACTGGATTTTTACGGATACGAAGTCCGGCGGCCGCGCGCACACACGTTCGGCGTTGCTCCACGTGGAAAACAAAACCGGCCGGAAGTTGCGGTTCGCCAAGCCGGGTCTGTTGGGCAGCGAGGTCTGGCTGGAAATAAAAACATTTCAACCGCCTGCGATGGCGACTTTGCCCGTACCCCAGCAGGCTCTGCTGGGGCCCGCCGAAATCTCCGGCCTGTCATATGACCGCCTCGATTGGGACAATCAGTCGACGTGGCCGATGATCGAAGCCGCGGATGGCGGGTCGGTAGATCGACCCGTAGCGTTGGGGTCCGCCTATCCATTTCGGGAAGGGCAGGAATACGAAGTCACCATCCACACGGTTCTGACGGTTTTTGCCGGCGAACGCGGCGACTCCGATGCAGGCCTCTTCCCTTTGCAGTTGCCGGTTTCGGCGACGGCGCACTTTAGGTGGTAAGCCGCCAGTGCGTGGGCATTTAGCAGCGGCTGGTATTTAGCGGCGCACGCGAACTCTATCGATGCGCCGACATCAGCGCGAAAACCGCTCCCTGGGGATCCGAGCACTGCAAGATCCAGGTGCCGCCAGGTACTTCGGCCGGCCCCATAAGGATCTTGCCGCCATTGGCCTTCACCCGTTCCGCCGCCGCATCGACCGCGTCCACATGGAAATAGAACAGCCAGAAAGGATGCGGGATTTGCGGCGGTTTGGTCATCATGCCCCCATCCATGGCCTCCTCGGTCGCAAACAGTTGGTATTTGCCCATCGGCCCCATATCCATGGCGTCCAGCTTTTTCCACCCGAAGAGCGACGAATAGAATTCCCAGGCCTTCTCGCCGTCGGCCGCAAACAACTCGCGCCATCCAACCTGGCCGGGAGAATGGGGCGCCGGCGTAACGGGAGGCATATTGCCCGACCCGCGAAACAGCACGAACACTGCGCCGCCGGGATCGGAAACCACCGCAAAGCGTCCCACGCCGGGGATATCCTCGGGGCCGTACATCATCGAGCCGCCCGCCTGCTTCACGCGCCCGGCGTACCCGTCGACGTCATCAACCCCGACATACCCGCTCCAATTCGGCGGCATCCCGGTCGCCTGTGGAGGCGTGCCCAGAATGCCGCCGATCGGCGTTTCGCCCGCGTGGATGATGGTATAAGACCGGTCGGCCATGCCCGAATCGGTCGTTTTCCAGCCGATTACATTGTGATAAAAAGTCTCGGCGGCCTTCGTGTCGCCGGTCATTAATTCGTACCAAATGAACTTTCCGTTATTCCCCGCCATTCTGAAATCTCCTGACTCGATGTTGACGATCAATCGTGAAGATGGTAACGCGGCGCGCGGCCGCATGTCGGGACGAGCCGGTTGCAGGAGTTTCTCCTTTTTTGTCCCCATTAACCGAGCGTATATGATGCGCTCGGTTAGGAGAAGCGTACACAGGTCTGAACCCCGATTGTGGAAGAACACATGGATGGGACGCCATACAACATGGGCACGACATGGCAGCACACGATGGCTTTGGAAGCTGCGGCGGCAACGGCATGCTTGTGTTTGAGGCTCTAGCTAGACTTCTCATCGGAGACCAGCGCTGGGACGCTCCCTAACGGTCGCGGCTCGGCCGATTGGCGGCTCGGCCGATTGGGATCAACTTCGCGTAGCCGGCGCCTAACCGTTCAAAGTCCAGCCCGAACGGTAGCTCCGTCGCAGCAGGTCATTGGCCTCGGTCGAGTTCGTCACCCGGCCGGCCGCCGGATCATAGTCCAGCTTCTTGCCCACACGGTGCGCCACCAGGCCAAGCAGCATCTGTTCGATCATGGTGCCGCTGTAATCGAAGTCGCAGTGTGTCTTGCTGCTGGTGCCGTGGGTGACACCGTTGTACTTCCCCTTGCAGGCGGCCAGCCACTCGATCTGGAAGATGTCCGCGCGCCGCGTCCGCCCGTTCTTCTCCGCATCCAGGATTGCGTCCACATCGGTATTCGGCATTCCCAGCGCCGCCGGCAGCCCGTTATCCAGAAACTGGACTTCCGCGAAACCGTTTGGCCCCGCTTGCGCGCTCGGCCACGCCTTAAATCCTCGCGGCAGTTGCGGCTCGGCGCCAGGCTTGCGCGGAGCCGGCCGAACCGCGCTACTCTGCTGCGTGGGCTGCCCTTTGCCGGCTACCAGCGGCAGCAATTGCTCGCTCGTGCGGCGATTGTAATAAGTGAAATCCCCGTCGTCGTTGTTCGGCAGGATGACGCGGCTGGTAAAGTCCGCCAGAATGCTCCCTTTCGTGCCTTCATACAGGGCTCCGTTTGCAATGCGGTGGATGTCGATGTATCCCCACGGCGTTTCCGGCTTCAACCCGCCTTGATACCACACCACCGTAATCGGGCCGCGCCATGCGTTCGCAGGGTGCGCGAAACTCGCCTTCAGCTTCACGGGGCAAGTGTCGGGATTGTATTTGTCGCTGGCGTCCATGTCTACCTCAACCGAGGTAGGCGCACCCGCGTCGATCGCGTTCCAGGCCAGGTCCATGGTATGGGCACCCATATCGCCGATCTGGCCCACACCGAAATCCCGATACATATTCCAGAACAGGCAGTTCAATCCGCTGCTGCCGCCGAAATACTGCGGGCTGTACGGATGAAAGGGCGACGCGCCCACCCACTGCTCGTAATGCAGCGCCGCGGGGGGCATTCCATCGCCCGCGGGATATCCCGGCCGCGGGAGCTGGCGGCTATCCCAGGCATGTACCGTCTTCAGCTCGCCTATCGCGCCGTCGAGAATCAGCTCGCGCACGCGCGCAAAATTGGGATACGCGTGCCGCTGCGTGCCGTGCTGTGTGGCCACCTTCCCCTTGCGATTCAGGTAATTCGCGCGCACGGTCCGCGCTTCTTCCACGCTCATACCGAGCGGCTTTTCACAGAAGACGTGCATGTCGCGATTCAACGCCCAATTGGCGATGAATGCGTGATGATGATCCGCTGTGCAGATGACCACAGCCTCGACATCCTTCTGGTCGAGCACTCTGCGCCAGTCCCAATATGTCTTGGCCTTCGGAAAGATGGCGAGCGCCTCTTTCGTCCGCAGATCGTTCACGTCGCAGAGCGCCACCACGTTCTCGTTCCGCAGGCTGTCGTAATGCGCCGTGCCTCTGCCCCATACGCCGATCAGGGCCACGTTCAGCTTGTTGCTGGGAGCGTTTTCGCCTCGCAGCAGCCCGCTTCTCAGAATTGTCAATCCCGCGGCCGAACCCGCGGATTTCAGCAGATCGCGTCGATTCATATGAAAAGGGATCCTTCCGCTCCATGTTACCCCCTGGCGCGATTTCCGATTGGCCAGGATGCCGCAGGAGGAAATCCGTGTTTGAATGATGGGTGCATGTCCGTTCGTTATGGTCCGATAATTGGCGCTTGCCTGTGGCTCTGGGGCTGCAGCCACGGTTCCGCGATCCGGCAGTATGGCTTCCACGGCGAAGTTATAGCGCTCAACCCCCAGGAACACACGGCTACGATCAAACATGGCAAGATCGGCGATTGGATGGGCGCCATGACTATGGAATATCCGATCAGAGACGAGGCCGATTGGAAGAAGCTCTCGCCCGGCGAGCAGATCGACGCCACGGCCTTCGTTCAGGATGCGTCCTATTATGTCGGCGACATTCGCGTAACCGGCAGGGCGCCTTCACCCGCGCCGTAGACCCGCTTGCACCGGTTTTATCGGATCGCATCCGGCAGCGGAATGGATACGTCCCCGGTGGCCGCCCACTCGGTGCCGCGCGTGAGCGTGGCCGCGAATCCGGCGCTTTTCATGGCGTCGGGGTCGTGCCCCAGCGCCGTCACGAATACACGCCCCTTGCCGTAGTCGACCGTCCACAGCATCGGTTGGTTCAGCCCGGGGCCGGGCAGCGGCTGCTTTTCGCCGGCGTTGTACCGCGCGTGATCGTCCCAAGCGGAGGCCAGCACATGAAACGCGGCCGGCGGTTGCCATTTCAGATTGGCGTACAACTCATCGTTCGATTGCATAAAGGAAGCCGGCATGCCCCTTGTGATCGGATGTTCCCGATCTTTGATTTCCACTGTGAAATCGTGGCGCGCCGAATGATGCCCATGTTGCGGCCGCCAATTGCCGCCGCACAGCTTTTCGTAGTCTTCCCAGCCGTTGAAAGCCGCCGTCGAAAAGTGATACACCACCACGCCCTTACCGGCGCGCACGAAATCCAGCAGCGCGGCGTCGGCGCGGCCGCCCCAGCGCAACTCGGGACGGTTACTGTCGTAGTAATTCAAAATCACGACCCCGTAGGGGGCCAGGGTCTCGGGTCCGGCGCCGCGGAACTCCTCGGTCACCCGGACTTCGAAGCGGCCGGTATCCTCAAGCAGTTTTCGCAGCACCGGTGTGGTGGCACGCCAATCGTGGCCGTTTTGCCCGGTGATAATGAGCGCCTGGATCTTAGGCGCCGGCGGCTGTCCCGCCGCGGCTGCGACGGTCAGCAGGATGAGTAGCAAGGATCTCCCGATCACGCGGTTATTATATCGGATATCTTGGTATTAAAATGGCAGTCGAAGCCACCGGTTAGGGGCGACGAAGCTGCGGCGGCAACGCCATGCGTGTGTTTGAGACGAGCCCTGGGACGCTCCCTCACGGTCGCGGCTCGGCCGATTGGTGGCTCGGCCGATTGGGATCGACTTCTCCACTTTCATGTCGCGCTTAACCAAGCCGCAGAGAGTCTGGTGTAAACTGATTCCTGTAGATTCGTGGTGCCACTATGAGCGATGAAGAAGTCGAAAACTATCTTCGCGAAAACGGATACCCCGAGGCGGTCTGGCGCGCGGGACGGCAGGGTCTGATTGGCCGCTGGCGGGAATTCGTCGGCGACGTCGAACAAGGTTACACGTTGAGCTTCTTCGACTATTGCAATGAGCTGGACGTGCGCGCCATCATCGAAAGCTGCGGCCTCGGCGAAGAGGTGCGGAGCGAAGACGCGCGGTTGAAGGCGCAACTGACGGCCACGGATAAGCGCGTGTGGGATAGCGGAGTCCCGAATTCGTTCTGGGACTTCGGATATCCCCGGAACGCCGAGGGCGATCTGCTGGAAGATCTCAAAGCCGCCAATCTGGTATAGCGACAGGGCGGCCCTATACTGAAGGAATGGGCTTCCACCTGACGGTCAATTACAGTCCCAAAGGCGACCAGGCCGCCGCCATCGAGGAATTGGTGCGCGGTGTCCGCGACGGCGAGCCGCATCAGGTCCTGCTGGGCGTGACCGGCTCGGGCAAGACCTTCACCATGGCCAAGGTGATCGAGGACATCGGACGTCCCGCGCTGATCCTCGCGCACAACAAGACCCTGGCGGCGCAGCTCTACCACGAATTCAAATCGTACTTCCCCGAAAACGCGGTGGAATACTTTGTCAGTTACTACGATTATTCTCAGCCGGAAGCGTACATCCCATCGAGCGACGTTTACATCGAGAAGGAAGCCACCATCAACGACGAACTGGATAAGCTGCGGCTCTCGGCCACACGTTCGCTGTTCGAGCGGCGCGACTGCGTGATCGTCGCCAGCGTGAGCTGCATCTACGGTCTGGGCTCGCCGGAAGCCTACTACGGCATGCTCCTGATGCTCGAGAAGGGGCAGAAGATTTCGCGCAATCAGATTGTGTCGCGCCTGGTGGATATCCTGTATGACCGCAACGACGCGGATTTCCGCCGCGGCAGTTTCCGGGTGCGCGGCGATGTCATCGAAATCTACCCCACTTACGAAGACTACGCCTACCGCATCGAGATGTTCGGCGACGAGATCGAAGGCCTCTCCCAAATCGATCCGCTGCTCGGGCAGGTGCGCCAGACTTACCAGCGGCTGCCCATCTATCCCAAAACGCACTATGTGATGTCCGAGGAAACCAGGAACTCGGCCATGGCCAGCATTCTCACGGAGCTCGACTGGTGGCATAAGGAACTGGAGAAGCAGGGCAAGCTGATCGAAGCGCAGCGCTTGTGGCAGCGCACGATGTTCGACCTGGAGATGATGAAGGAGATCGGATACTGCCACGGCATTGAGAATTATTCGCGGCATTTTTCCGGCCGCCTGCCGGGTGAGGCGCCGCCCACGCTGCTCGATTACCTGCCGCACGATTCGCTGATCCTGATCGACGAGAGCCACCAGACTATCCCGCAATTGCACGGCATGTATCATGGGGACCGCTCGCGCAAGGAAGTGCTGGTGTCGCACGGATTCCGCATGCCCAGCGCCCTGGACAACCGTCCGCTCACGTTTGAAGAATTCGAGCACCGCGTGACCCAGGTGGTCTATGTTTCGGCCACGCCCGGACCCTATGAACTGACCAAGGCGGCCGGCGTGGTCGTGGAGCAGATCATTCGGCCGACCGGCCTGCTCGATCCGGAGGTCGAGATCCGTCCGGTGAAGGGACAAGTGGACGATTTGCTGGGGCAGATCCGGCGGCGAGTGGAGAACAATCAGCGTGTACTGGTAACCACTTTGACGAAACGGATGGCCGAGGACCTGGCGGAATACTATTCCGAAGTGGGCGTGCGCTGCCGCTACCTGCACTCCGAAGTGAGCACGCTCGACCGTCTCAAGATCCTGCGCGACCTGCGGCGCGGCGAGTTCGACGTGCTGATCGGGATCAACCTGCTGCGTGAAGGCCTGGATCTGCCCGAAGTATCGCTGGTGGCCATTTTGGACGCGGACAAAGAAGGCTTCCTGCGATCCAGCGGCGCGCTGATCCAGACCATGGGCCGGGCGGCGCGTCACGTGGAAGGACGCGCCATCCTCTACGCGGATGTGATGACGGACAGCATGAAGAAAGCCATCGAGGAGACGACCCGCCGGCGACGCACGCAGGAGGAATACAACGAACGCAATGGGATCACGCCGCAGTCGATCGTCAAGCCGATCGATATGAGCCTGGTGGCGATCGCGGAGGCCGATTACGTAACGGTGCCGCTCGAATCCGACGACGAAATCGAAAGCATGACGCCGCAGCAGCGCGAGCATTTATTGAGCGAGTTGGAGGAGCGCATGCGGGAGGCCGCGCGCAAGTTTGAGTTCGAGAAGGCGGCCCAGATTCGGGATAAGCTGAAGGCCTTGCGGGCGAGTTCGGTGGAAGGGATCGGGGCGGCCGCCACGTAGACGGTCAGGCGGCGGTTGCCTGGAACAGGGAAATGCCGGCGATCCCAGCCGCACCCGCTGCCAGGCAGCGCGGCGCGTTCTCCATGGTCACGCCGCCCAGGGCCAGCACCGGCATGCGCACCGATGCCGCGGCTTCGCGCAAACGATCCAGCCCGAGCGGAGCGCCGTATCCGGCCTTCGACGGCGTGAAGAAGACCGGTCCGAAAACCGCGAAATCCGCGCCTTCGCTTTCGGCGCGACGCACTTCCTCCGGCGAGTGGCACGACGCCCCGATCAGGAAACCCGCCGGAACAATCCGCCGCCACGCAGCGGCTGCGATCGAATCCGCGGGCAGATGCACACCCTGAGCGCCGCACGCCAGCGCAATATCCACGCGCGCATTCACCAGGATGGCCGCGCCATACGGATTCGGCAGTCGCAACGCGCGCGCGACCAACCCAGCCAATTCGCGGGCGGTCAGATCCTTCTCGCGGATCTGGATGCGTTCGACCCCCGCCGCCAGCGCACGGGCGATCGATTCGAGCAGCGCCTGGCATCCGCCCAGCGGCCGGCGGCCGGTAATGTAATAGCGCAGCATCAGAGCGGTTCGTAATAACGCTCGCCCGCGCACGCCTTGCAGAGCACGCGGCCATCGCGCACCACTTCGCGCTTGAAATTGACGCCTTCGCCGCATTCCGCGCAAACCACGCGCGCCGCCTTATAGCCCGGGAATTCTTCCGGGCCGAGCCGGACCCGCACCCATTCCGCCGCGAATAGCGCGGCATCCGGCAGTTCCCGGTAAGCGCGCATCTGCTGCGCGTTTTTATCCGTGATTTCCGGAAACATTTCCTGTGCGCGCCGTTTGGAATCTTCGAGCGCCACCACGCGCACCGCGCGGTCCGCCTCCAAATCGCAAAAGGT
>JBEKIM010000035.1:0-27386 GCA_050011755.1 Bryobacteraceae bacterium
CGTAGCTCAGCTGGATAGAGCGTCTGGCTACGAACCAGAAGGTCAGGTGTTCGAATCACCTCGGGCGCACCATTCAATCGACAACCCGGAACATCGACCGCCATAATCGACCGAAGCTCGTCAGGTGCACAGCTCTATCTCCCGCTCATCGCCCGCCAGCGCCCGCAGCCGGATCTCGATATGCCCGGGCGGCACCAGTTCGGGGAAGCGCTCGCCCCACTCGATCATCACCAGCGCGGAACTATCGAACAAATCGTCGAGACCCAGGGTGGCGGCGTCGCGCGCGCTATCGAGGCGATAGAGATCCACATGGTAGATGGCGGGCGGCGACCCATATTCATGAATCAACGTAAACGTGGGGCTGGAGACTTCTTCGGCCGGCGCCGCCCCCAATCCCTGTATAATTCCCTTGGCCAGGGTGGTCTTGCCCGCGCCCAGGTTGCCAATCAGCAGCACGGTGGCGCCGCGGGGCAGCGTGCCGGCGAGGCGCTCTCCCAGGGAGATGGTCTCCGCCTCAGAGCCGGTGCGGAAAACGGGCACACTCCTCCAGGGCCGCGGGCAGATAGCGGAGCAGATCGGTAGCGGTCAGGCACTTTTCGGTGAGCGCGGCGGCGCCCAACTCGCCGGAAAGTCCATGCAGATAGACGGCGGCGGCAAGGGCCTCGTCGCGGTGCTCCGGAAACTGCCCTAACAAGCCGGCCGTCAGACCCGTAAGAATATCGCCGGTGCCGCCCGTGCCCATGGCAGGCGTACCCGTGGGATTGATCCAGACGCAGCCGTCGGGAAAAGCGATCAGGGTACGCTCGCCCTTCAGCACGATGATGACCTGGCGGCCGGTAGCCAGGCGGCGCGCGGCTCCCAGGCGATCGGCGGAGATCTCCGCGGTGGTCCGGCCGCAGAGCCGCGCCATTTCTCCGGGATGCGGCGTCAGCACGCGGAACTTCCCCGCACCAGACCACTCCGTGCCGGCCAGGGCATTCAGGGCATCGGCATCCACCACCATGGGTTGCGCGAATTCGGTGAAGGCGCGGCGCACCATGGCGATCATGGCGGGATCGGTGCCCAGTCCCGGGCCGATGGCGATCACGTCCTTCTTTTCCACGAGAGCGGAAATCCGATCGGCCGATAACGATTCGGTCATCAATTCCGCGGCGTAGCCGGCGATCACCGGTATGGCAGATTCCTCCGAAGCCACCGTAACCAAGCCCGCGCCTGCGCGTAGCGCCGCCATACCGCACATGGCGGCCGCGCCGGTCTTGCCGTGCGATCCGGCGATGGCCAGCACATGGCCGAAAGTGCCTTTGTGGCCGGCGCGCGGGCGGGGCGCCAGCACCGGCGCGAACATGGACGGCTGGATCAACGACAGCCAGATGGACGGGTCCGTCTCGAAAAGCCGCGGTGGGCTACCGATCGGCGCTACGCGTAACTCGCCGACGGCATCGCAATTCGGCGCCAGCGCGTGAGATGGTTTGGGCGCCGTGAAAGTAACGGTGTAATCGGCGCGCGCCCGCTCGCCCAAAGGCTCGCTGGAGTCGCTGGGCATGCCCGACGGGATATCCACGGCGACCACCCTGGCGAGCGGAAAGCCCCGGTTGATCTCGCGAATCCCGTCCAACATCGCGCCGGTAGCGGGCCCGCCGATCCCGGTGCCCAGCAACGCGTCCACCACCAGGGTGGCGAGCCGGGCGTCCGCCGGGATTTCGCGCGTGACGGGACAGCCGCAAACGCCGTGCAGCATACGGTAGTTCTCCGCGGCATCGCCTTTCAAATCCTCCGCCGCGGCGAACAGCACCACGTGCAGCGCGCGCGTCTCGAAGCGTGTGAAAAGCTGGCGGGCGATTACCAGGCCATCGCCCCCGTTGTTGCCCTTGCCGCACAGAACCACGATGCGGTGGGCTGCCAGGGGCGCAAACTTTTCGGCGAGCAGTTCTACCACACGATGCCCGGCATTTTCCATCAGCACCAAGCCGGGAATGCCCATTTCAATAGTGCGCCGGTCCACTTCGCGGATCTGCGCCGCGGTAAGAACTTTCATGGACGCCTCGCCACCAGCATGGTCATGTCGTCCGACAATTCGGCGGCATCGCCGCTCCACTGCAGGACGGCCTCCATCAC
This sequence comes from Bryobacteraceae bacterium, assembly GCA_050011755.1. Classification (GTDB taxonomy): domain Bacteria; phylum Acidobacteriota; class Terriglobia; order Bryobacterales; family Bryobacteraceae; genus Bog-159. Next base: position 2,116 of record JBEKIM010000035.1, read on the forward strand.
GCGCGCGATGATCTCGGGCGACTCGCGATCCACGTTCTTGGCCAGCAAATCGGTGAGCCGCTGCTCGCCGAACATTTCGCCGTATTCGTTCTCGGGTTCGATCATACCGTCGGTGTATGCAACCAGCACATCGCCGCTGTCAAGCCGGATATTCCTCTCCTCATACAGCGAGAATGGGAACGCGCCGACCACGGTGCCGGTCACTTCCAGCAATTCGGGCACGCCTTTGCGCAACAGGATGGGCTGCAGGTGCCCGGCATTGGTGTAAGTCAAATTCTGGGTCTTTTCGTCGTACAAAGCGAAATAAAAAGTCGCGTACTTCTCGGCGGCCGTATTGGCATAGAGCAACTTGTTCAGGCGCGATACCATGACTGCCGGAGATAGCGCGTGCGGGGATCCGCCATTGCCGGCCACGGTGGGAATTTCGGCCGTAAGCTGCATTCGCATGGTCGATTGGATAGAAGCCATCAACAACGCCGCCGAAATGCCTTTACCCGCCACATCGCCAATGGCGAACGCGACGCTGGAGCCGACCCGCATGAAATCGTAATAGTCGCCCGAGACCACCCGCGCAGGATTGCACACGCCGGTAAGCGTGAGCGTTTTCAGATCGGGCACATTCTTGGGAAAAAGCAGGCTCTGCACCTCGCGCGCAATTTCCAGCTCCGACTCCAGGCGCTCCTTTTCTTTGGCCACTACGATGAGGCGCGCCAGGTTCTCGGTCATGGTGTTGAAGGACGCGCCCAGTTCGGCCAGTTGGTCGTTTCCGCCCACGGGTATGCGATGCGAGAAATCGCCTTCCTTGATGCGGCGGGTGCCGACATACAGCTCATGCACGGCGCTGGTAATGGTGCGCGAGATGGAAACGCCGATTACCAGCGAAACCAGTTCCACGATCAGGAAGAGGGTAACAGTGACAAGAAACGCTCCCCAGATCACCTGTCCGTACTCCATATCGCCGAGCGAAATGTTGTTTCCGAAAACCGTTCCGAGCACCGCCGACATGCGCGTGTGGACCAGCAGCAATCCCTTGTTATTGCGGCTGCCCGGCGAATTCCAAAACGCCACGGGCACCAGCGAACCCCAATTTACCTGCATATCCAGGAAGTTGTTCTTGGGCGGGATGCGCGCGGCGGGCGCCGTGCCGGCCGGCGTGGAGCGGAGACCGCCATCGGCCTCGGAGAAGTCGCGGAAATTGATTTGGCCGATGCCGGGCAGCAGGCTCGAGAGAAACTCCTGGCTGAGCGGCGCCAGGATCACCACTTCGGTGCCGCCCGAGTGCAAGTTTGCCCAGCTATACAATTGAGCGTCTTTGACGATAATGCCGTTGGCGTCCTTCCATGCGGGGGGAGGGGCGCTGATGGCCGACGATGGCGGATACCGGTACACGCCGCCGTCGCGCACCAGGATTTCGGTGGCGGGGAAGAACCGCTGGTTGAAGTCCTGCGTCCGCAGGATGACTTCCGGCCGATGTTCGGCGGGGGCTTCGAGAATGGCGGCCGCGGATCCTTTCAGAATGGTGGTGCGGCGGTCCAGTTCGGAATTGATCAGGTAGATCGCGATCTGGCCGGTCAGCCCATAAGCGCTCACCAGGACTAACGCCAGGATGAGGGCGATGGGCACCATGGCGATGAAGGCATAAGCCACGATCAAGCGGTTGCGTAGACGCCAGATCAGCTTCTTCACGCCGGTTCTGGCTAACCGTATGGCCACTACGAACCCCGTCACCCAAGCGGCCAGGGAGACCATCAATCCGATGAAGGAGGCGGGCAGCGCGTAGGCCAGCAAAACCGCAAGCACAACCAGGATGATGAAAACCTTTTCGAGGCGCCCGAGTTTGCGATAGAAGGATGCCAGGCGTGCGGCCATTCCAATTTATCTTAGCTCCTGGGCCGCCCTGCCCGTAGCGCACACTTTGAGCGTGCAGCGGTGAACTTTAGTTCGCCGTGAGCGCGACTTAAAAGTCCCGCCGGCACGCTAAAGCGTGTCAGGATGGCCCTGTGGGCCACCAAATGTCATGAAAACTCAATTTGGAGGGCGGCCAATCATGCCCGCCCCCCGGATTGGGTTTTCAACGGTGCGCCACGGCTATGGAGCGGCCACCAGGGCGTCCACCACTTGTGGCGCCATGGGGCTGCCGAGGCCGGTCACGAAGTCATAACCGGGGCCGGCGTTACATTCGGCGCCGCAACTGCCGTTTGAGCCTTTGGTGATGTCATGGAACGCCGGCGGATTGGCGTAGATCGCGTTCAGAAAGTTGGTGCCGATCGTCCCTTTTCCCATGCCGGCGCGGATGCTGTTGGCGATGGCCACGATCGCGCACCACTGCGGCGACGAGGCGCTGGTGCCGCCGACCTGTCCCCAGTCGCCGGCCTCGCTGTCGTAGACGGGCACGCCCGTGGCCGGGCTGGCGTTGTAAGCGACATCCGGGACGCCGCGCTTGCCCGAACTCTGGGCCTTTTCCTGATAGCTGGGTTCGGCGAAGTATTTGCTTTCGCCGCCGCCGCTGCCGCTCCAGCCGGTCTCGCTCAGAATATTGCCATTGGAATCCAGCTTCAGCACCGTGCCGCCGGCGCCCACTACCAGCGGCGAAGCGCCGGGGTAGCCGAATAGGTTAATGCCGCTGTCACCGGACGCGTTGATGTAAGTCACCGAGGCGTTGTTGAAGTAGAGCGGATCCAGTTTCTGCTCGTCGGATGGTTCGTTATTGGTACCCCAGCTCATGTTCACCACGGTGGCGCCATTCTTTACGGCCACCGGCACCGCCGCCAGCAGCGACTTCACGCTGCCGTTGGGCGCTTCCACCAGCAGGATCTTGGCCGCCGGCGCGATCGCATGCGCCCACTGCACGTCCAGGGAGGTCTCGCCGGACCACCCGGCATTCGATGGCGGCTTCGTGCCCGTGGCATAGACCACCGTAAGGCATCCGTTCGCCTTGGTGCATGCCGGCAAACCGAATTCGCTGGTGAAAACCGTCAGGTCGGATTCCACCGCCGGATAATCGTAACCATCCACGATGCCGATGATCTGGCCGGCGCCCTGGTTGGCGATCTGGTCGACCCCGTAGGCATGCTGCATCTGTTGGGGCGTGTAGCCGGTGGGCTTCTTGGCGTCGGTTCCGGGCTGGCGCTGGTAGGGGCGATGGGCTTCCTGGTCCAACCAGGACGTCTGGGCGGCCGCGGGGCTGTAGGCCGCGGCGGTCAGGGCGAAGGCGATGAGTGCACTTTTTAGCATCGAATTTAGCGCCCAGTTTAGCAGGCTGCGGCGAAATTCGCCGGGCCACGGAGCCCAACTGGTACTGCCGCGCAGCGCCTTTGTGGACGAACGGGGTCCGGAGGTATAGACTAAGCTCACGCGCGTGATGGAGGGTATATGGCGAGGAAAAAGACGGGATCGCGGCTAACTTGCCGCGGCCAGGTGTTTTTAGGGTTCACGTGCGCGCTGGTGTTTGCCGGCGCCACTCCGGCCCACGGGCAGACGTCCGCTACGGAGACAGTCCTGCATAATTTCGGGCTGCCGCCTCTCAACGGCGCTCACCCCTATGGCGGCTTGACTCCCGACACCGCGGGCAACCTCTATGGGACGACCGCGGAGGGCGGGGTTTACGGCAACGGCGTGGTCTTCGAGATCGATAAGAATGGCCATCAAACCGTGCTATACGTCTTCACCGGAGGCGCGGATGGGTCGCGGCCCAACGCTGGAGTGGTCCGCGATCGCGAGGGCAACCTCTACGGCACAACCACCTACGGCGGCTCCGCGAATCTGGGGGTGGTGTACAAAATAGAGCCGGCAGGCGTGGAGACGGTGCTGCACAGCTTCACGGGCGGCGCCGACGGCAGCAAACCGTACGCCGCGCTGGCGATCGACAAGGAAGGCAATCTCTACGGCACGACCACTTACGGCGGCGCATCCGGAGCAGGCGTGGTCTTCTGGATGGACCGTACCAGCGGCGCCGAGACCGTATTGCACACCTTCACCGGCGGGGCCGACGGCGAATGGCCCAACGCGGGCGTCACCCTCGATCCGGCCGGGAACATTTACGGCACCACTACGGACGGCGGCCCGGCAAACGCAGGTGTCGTATATAAAGTGGATACCACCGGCCACGAGACCGTGCTTTATAGCTTTATGTTTGGCCCGGACGGCGGCTATCCCTTTGGCGGGGTGATTCGCGATTCGACCGGCAACCTGTACGGCACTGCCTCGGAGGCCGCGCAATCACCGGGCGTGATCTACAAACTGGATCCGGCAGGAAACGAAAAGGTCCTGTACGCATTTTCGGGCGACGATGGATCGTATCCTACCGGCGACCTTTTTCGCGATCCCGACGGGAATCTCTACGGGACGACGTCCAAAGGCGGCTACGGTTCAGGGGTTGTCTTCAAGCTGGATGCGGCCGGCGCCCTGACCGTCATCCACAGGTTCAGCGGGCCTGATGGAAGTCAACCTTACGCAGGTCTGATCCTCGACGCCAAGGGACGTCTCTGCGGGACGACCGCCATGGGCGGTGCGGTCTCGGAGGGAGTCGTGTTTACTCTAGATGCCGCCGGTACCGAGACTGTGCTGTACGATTTCCCGGGGCCGGGCGATGGCAGGCAGCCGGTCGGTGTGGCTCTCGATGCGGCGGACAACATATACGGAACCGCCACCGATGGCGGACCCGCGGGCCATGGCATCGTCTACAGCGTGAACCAGTCCGGCCACGAAACCATCCTGCACAGCTTCACAGGCGGCGTTGATGGCGGCTATCCCCGCTCGGGAGTGACCCTGGATGCCGCGGGAAACATCTACGGAACGGCGGGCGAGGGGGGCGCGGACAAGAATGGCGTGATTTACAGGATCGATCCGGCCGGCCACGAAAGCGTGCTGCATAACTTTACTTATGCCGACGGAGGCAATCCAAACGGCGTCATCGTGGATACGGCAGGCAACCTTTATGGGGCAGCCTTCCAGGGGGGCGCCGCGAATGCCGGCGTGGTGTTCAAGTTGGATACGGTAGGCAACTACACCGTGCTCTATAACTTCACGGGCGGCGCCAATTCGGGCCCGGTCGGCAACCTGGCCCGCGATCCGGCAGGTAACTTATACGGAATCACAGCCGGCAATGCAGGGGGTTTGGGTATCATATTCAAGCTCGATTCGAGCGGCCACGAGACGGTTCTCTATACTTTTCCTTACGGGGCCGGTTACGGTTATTACACTTCAGGCTTGGCATTGGATGCCGCGGGAAGCCTCTATGGGACGGCGTCCGGGCAGGCCAACTCGAACCAGGGCGTCGTTTTCAAGTTGGATACGGCCGGAAGCTATTCGGTGCTCCATAGTTTCGCCGGAGGCACGGACGGAGCCAGTCCCGCCGCCGCGGTCATTCTGGACTCGGCCGGCAATCTGTATGGCACTACGACGGAAGGCGGCGGCGCGAACGACGGCGTAGTCTATATGCTCGATCCGTCGGGCCAGGAAACGATCCTGTACAGCTTTTCGGGTGCCGATGGAGCAAACCCGGGCTGCGTTCCGGTTCGCAACACGGTAGGTAAGATCTTCGGGACAACGTCCGTGGGTGGGAAAAACGGCGGCGGGGTGGTCTTCAAACTCACGCCGCAGTGACGGTCACAGCTTCAGCAATTCTCGCAGCCGTTTGGTCTGCACCCGGCTCACCGGAACCTCCGTGTGCTTTTTGTCGTCCATGCGGAGCTGGTAGCTGGATTTGAACCAGGGCACCACTTCCTTGATTTTGTGGATATTCACCAGATAGGAGCGGTGTACGCGCCAGAAAGTGTCTTTGTCCAGGTTGGCTTGCAGATCTTCGATGGTGCGGTAATTCGAATGGCCCTCCACGTTGGTAGCCACCAGCGTGATCATCCCGTTATCGATCGTGGCGTAAATGACATCCTGCGCATCTACAATGAAGTTGCGGTTGGCGTTCCGGATCAGCAGTTTGGTCCGGTGGGGCGTTTGGGGAGTAATCGGCGGCGCGGAGATTTCCGCCGTCTTCTTCTCCTGGGCCGACCGCCGCGCGCGATCGATGGTCTCCGCCAGGCGCGCTTTGTCCACCGGCTTCAGCAGGTAGTCCATGGCCTCCAGGCGGAAAGCCTCCACGGCATACTGGTCGTAGGCTGTAACAAAAATGAAATGCGGAAGCTCCATGCCGGACTCGCGCAGTTCGCGCACCACCGACATGCCATCCTGGCCGGGCATGTGCACGTCCATGAAAACCAGGTCCGGCTCCGCTTTGCGGATCAACTGGACTGCCTCCAGGCCGTTGCGGCCGGTCGCCACAACCTCCACTTCCGGAAAGTCCCGGAGCAGGTACGCGAGCTCGTCGCAAGCCAGTTGTTCATCATCGACGATGACCGTAGTCAAATTGGCCGTCGCGCGCTCTCCCATCGAGTTGGTATTATAGCATTTCGCCCCGCACCGGCAGTTTAGCCGATGTGCGGCCAGGCACCCCCCCTTTTGCCAGTTGGGGGACCCTTCGGGTCCGCGTGTTTCAGGCGCGCCGGAAGGGTGCCTAAATTGAGAGGAGTAAAGCACTTGCCAGATAAAGAACACGTCTCCATCGCACCCGCGGAAGGGAAACTCGGTGTCCTCATCCCCGGCATGGGCGCCGTCACCACCACCTTCATCGCGGGAGTGGAGGCCATTAAGCGCAATCTCGCCAAGCCGATCGGCTCAGTCACCCAGATGGCCACTATCCGGCTCGGGAAGCGCACGGAGGGCCGCAGTCCGCGCATCAAGGATTTCGTGCCGCTCGCCAACCTTGACGACCTGGTTTTCGGGACCTGGGACATCTATCCCGATACCTGCTATGAAGCCGCCGAGAAGGCCGGCGTGCTGGAGATGCCCCTGCTGGAGAAAGTTCGCGAGCCGCTCTCGGCGATCCGGCCTATGCCCGCGGTTTTCGATCGCGAGTTTGTACGGCGCATCGATGGAACGAACAAGAAACCCCCGGCATCCAAGATGGAACACGCCGAAATGTTGATGGACGACATTCGCGGCTTCCGCGAATCCACCGGCGTGTCGCGCCTGGCGATGATCTGGTGCGGTTCGACCGAGGTCTTCCACCGGCCGTCCGCCGTTCACCAGACCCTGGCCGATTTCGAGTGCGGCCTGCAGAAGAACGACCCGGAGATTTCGCCCAGCCAGATCTACGCCTATGCCGCGCTGAAAATGGGTGTGCCCTACGCGAACGGCGCGCCGCACCTGACCACCGATAACCCGGCCCTGCTGCAGTTGGCGCGCGAGCGGCAGGTGCCGATTTGCGGCAAGGATTTCAAAACCGGCCAGACGTTCATGAAAACGTTAATCGCCCCCGGACTGAAATCGCGCATGCTGGGGCTGAACGGCTGGTTCTCGACCAACATCCTGGGCAATCGCGATGGGGAAGTGCTGGACGATCCCGGCTCCTTCAAATCGAAGGAAGAATCCAAGATGGAAGCGCTCCAACAAATCCTGCAAGCGGATCTCTATCCGGATCTTTACAAGGATTTCTATCACAAGGTCCGCATCAATTATTACCCGCCGCGGGGGGACGCCAAGGAAGGCTGGGACAACATCGATATCTTCGGCTGGCTGGGCTACCCGATGCAAATCAAGATCGATTTTTTGTGCCGCGATTCGATCCTGGCGGCGCCGCTGGTGCTCGATCTGGTGCTGTTCATCGACCTGGCGCAGCGCGCCGGGATGCGTGGCATACAGGAGTGGCTCTCCTTTTATTTCAAAGCGCCCATGCATGCGCCCGAGCTGTATCCGGAACACGACATCTTTATCCAGTTGATGAAGCTGAAGAACACCCTGCGCTGGATGCGGGGCGAAGACCTGATCACCCATCTGGGGTTGGAATATTACGACTAAGTGTCCTAACCTATAGCCATCACCCGGAACCCACCACCTACTATGAAGGTTCTTGTCATCGGCGGTACCTTGTTCATTGGCCGGCAGCTCGTAAAGGAGTTGTGCGACGCCGGCCATGATGTAGCCGTAATGCACCGCAAGCCGGTGCACGGTCTGCCGAGGCGTGTCGAAAACCTGATGGCGGACCGCAACGACGCCGCCGCGGTCCAGCAAGCTTTGGACGAGCGCCGCTTCGACGTGGTCTACGACAACGTCTACGATTGGGAGCGGGGCACCACCGCCGCGCAGGTGCAGGCTACCGTGCGGGCCTGTGGCGACCGCCTGTCGCGCTATATTTTTATGTCCAGCGTGGCGGCATACGGCGACGGCTTGAACCACTACGAAGGCGATGCGCTGGCGCCCGACAATCACCCCGATCTTTACGTGCGCAACAAGGCCATGACGGAGCGGATGCTCTTCCGGCTGCATCAGCGGCATGGGCTTCCCGTGGTCACCTTCCGGCCGCCATTCATCTATGGGCCGGGTAATCCGTTCTACAGGGAGGCCTTCTTTTGGGACCGAATGCGCCTGGCGCGGCCCATCCTCGTTCCCGGTGACGGCCACCGCCTGATGCAATTCGTGTACGTAAAGGATCTCGTACGCGCATTAGTCCGCGCGATGGAAGTGCCGAATGCGGCGGGCGAAGCCTTCAACATCGGCGATGCCCGGGCCTTGACACAGGCCGAAGTGATACAGGCGCTGGCGTCCGCGGCCGGTAAGCCCTCGCAGATCGCGCGCATTCCGCGGGAGGCGATTCTGCATGCCGGCGGCAACCCTATGGGAGATCCGGCCTACTTTGGCGTGTATTTCGATCTGCCTCCCATCACCGAGAAGATGGGCAAAGCGGCGCGTGTCCTGGGCGTGCGCCCCACGGCTTTCGAAGAGGGTTTGAAAGAGACGTGGCGCTGGTATCTGCGCAACCGGAATGGCCGTTTTCCGCAGCCCGATTTTGCTTTCGAGAACCGGCTGCTGGCCCTGGTGCAGTCGAAAACCGCCGGCCAGGCATAGGGCATGGGCATCCAACTTGACGACGTGGAAGTGCGGGTGCTGGGCGCCCTCATGGAAAAAGAAGTCGCCACGCCGGAGTATTATCCGCTCTCGCTGAACGCGCTGGTCAATGCGTGTAATCAGAAGTCCAACCGCGAGCCCGTAGTGTCGTACGACGAGGACACCGTGGAGACGGCGCTTGAGGGATTGCGGAACAAGGGCTTGGCGGTACGGCTTAGCGGGCACGACATGCGCGTGCCTAAGCATTCCCACCGCCTGTCGGAAGTGATCAACCTGGGCCGCCGGGAAGCCGCGGTGATGTGCCTTCTGATGTTGCGCGGGCCGCAGACCGCCGGTGAATTGCGAGGGCGCACCGAACGGCTCTATCCATTCGACGATCTGGAGGCCGTCGAAGCCTGCCTGACCCGCCTGATGGAATGGCAGCCGGAGCCGCTGGTCACCAGGCTGCCCCGCCAGGCCGGGTATAAAGAGGTGCGGTACGCGCACCTGCTTTCGGGCGAGCCGGCGGCGGCGCCGGCGCCGATGGCGCCCGCCGTCCCCAGCCCGCGGGAAACGCGCGACGACGCGGTCGCGCGTCTGCAGGCTACTGTGGAACGGCTGGAGGCGGAAGTCGCGGATTTGAAGCGGCAGTTTGCCGACTTCAAGAGACAATTCGAATAAGCCGGCAATTTGCCGTCAGCGGCGCTTTAAGGCCTCTAACTCCTCCAGCGTGCGCGGCCAGTCTTTGCCCAACAGCCGCGAAAGGCCGCGGTCCGCCAGCACTTTCCCGCCCGTCTGGCAGCGTGCGCAATAATCGGTTTCGTTGTCGGCGTAGCGAATACGCTGCACCTTCTCGCCGCAGCGGGGGCACGGCTCCCCGTAGCGCCCATGCACGGCCATCCCTTCGCGGAACGCGGTCACCTTCTCCGGGAACTTCCGGCGCGCCGCGGCGGACAGCCGGTCCACCCATCGCGTCAGCGTTTCGCGCGTGGCGGCGTGCAGTCGCGCGATCTCTTCCGCCGTCAGCTTGCGGGTCTGTGCGATGGGCGACAGCCGAGCCGCATGCAGGATCTCGTCCGAATAGGCGTTGCCGATGCCGCTGAACGTGCGCGGATCGGTGAGCGCGCGCTTCAACGTGTGATTCTCCAGGGTCAGAGCCTCCTGGAACTCGGCCAGGTCCGCCGCGAGAACGTCGATGCCCCCCGGATCTAGCGAGCGCAGCCCTTCTTCCCCGGATACCACGTGCAGCGACGCCCTGCGCTTGGCACCGGCCTCGGTGAGCGTCAGCGACCCGTGCGCAAAATCGAACGCGGCCAGATTCTGACGGCCACCCATCTTCGGCCGCGGCGGACGCCAGTGCAGCCGGCCCGCAATCATCAGGTGCAGTACCAGCCAGATGTCGCCTTCCACGCCCATCGCGATGCGCTTGCCCACCCGGCGGAGCTCCTGTACCACGCGGCCCTCGGCGTTTTGGAGCGGCGGCACCAGGGTCCGCAAGAGAAACGGGTTGCCCAGCCGGACGCGCTCCAGAGTCCGGCCGATCACCAGCGGCTCCAGTGCCTCCAAATAAGCGGCGATATCCGGTAGCTCGGGCACCTACTCCTTTCCCAGCCAGCGAAGCCGTGCCACATAATGCCTTCCTTCACTGCCGTAGAAATTCAGGAAGTTCGGCGATTCCAGCGTATTATTGACCACCGTCGGGTTCAGGTGGTTCGTTACGTTATCTACGCCTCCCCGGATGCCAAATCGGTACTTACCCACCTTGACTCGCCATTCCAGGTGTACATTCAGATTGAAGTATTCAGGATACCTGTAAGAATCGGGTGCGCCGATCAGTTGTCCGTTGTCGTGCTGGATGGAAAAAGGAAACCCGGTGCGCTCTTCGAATAAGTAAGCGATGGCCCAGTTCTTCCACCATGTGGGAAGGTATCCCCAACTGAGAAAGCGATTCGGCGCATCCCAAGGCATAGGCCCTGAATTGTCCGGCCCCAACAGGAGGGTCTGTTCGAGCGAGGGGTCCAGCACTTCGTTCGAGTGTGTTCGGGAACGCGTATAGCTGGCCATCCATTCGTAGCGCCCCCCGATGGCCTGGTGCACAATTACCTGCGCGGCGTCGTACTGGTCGTGCCGCGCGTTCGTGAGGATGAATTGCTGCTCCACATACGACGCGTGGTAGGCCTCCGCAATTTGCGCTGGAGCCAGGATCGGTTCCGCCAGGGTGTTTACGTATGCAAATCCGTCGCCGCCCCGCTTCCTATGCAGGCTCAATCCGCCGCGGATGTGCCAGGGGAACTGGTGGTCCACGCCCAGGCTCCAGTTCTGATAGAGAGGCGCCTTCAGATGTTCATCCGGCAGCATGTAATAGGACAACGCGTTGGGCAACAGTAATGTGCCGTTCGCCGCGTAGGTATCGGTGAGCGTGTACTGGTCGAGCGGCCGCGTGAAAAGCTGGATGATGGTAGGGTCGTATAGCACGGCATAACCGCCCGAAATCCGGGTGTTCCCGTCGCGGGTGGGAGCATACGAAAACGAGGCGCGCGGCGACCACACCAGGCGCCGCAGGATTTCGTCCCAATCCTGCCGCACGCCCATTTCGAAGAAGAGGTTGTGCCGCGCCTGCCAGTGGTCGGTCAGATACGACGATGCGGTCAGATTGGGGCGGCTCAGGAATCCGTCCCCTTCGAACGTGACCGACCGCAGCAGGTTCAGGTCCACGCCGTAGAGATTGTAACCGGTGCGGCTGATGCCTTGCGCATAGTCCACGCGGTCCACATCCACGCCCATCTTCAAATTGTGGGTGCCCGCCAGATGCCAGCCCGGCAGAAACAGGTTCGTCAGGAACTGTCCGCGGCGCGAATGCCGCGTGGAATCTATAAAATTATTGCCCAGGTTGCCGTTGGGCGTGATGATATATATGCCGCTGCCGAACGGGATGAGCCGCGCCAGCGTGAACATCTCCGCGAAACCCAGCTCCAACAGGGTTCCCTTCGCTACATAGATCTGGTCCTTTAAGCCTACGAACCAGGTTCGGCCGCGTTCATCGAGCGTGGTGGATGGCGGCGTCAGCGCGCCCAATCCGTATTCGGTGGCCCGCTGATAGTTGAACAGGAAGTCCGCGTACAGGATATTAGCGGGCGTCACATTCACCTGCGTATGAAGCATGTTGCTGGCTTCGAGGGTGCTGGTCGTATTTTCGCCGCGCGGCAAACCCGGAATCGTGGTGATGTTGTAATCGCCATCCAGATTATCCGAGAACCAGGCGCGCCCCCTCAGTAGAGGCCCGGAGAAATTCAATCGCGGAGTCCAGTCGCCCAGGTGCAGGCCCTCGAAGGTACTCACGCCGGGAATGAAATTTGTAGCCGAATAGCGGAACTGGTCGTCCCCGGTCTGCGTTTTGATTTGCAGTGTGCCGGCCGACCCCTGGCCGTACTCGGGCGAGTAGCGGCCGCTCAAGTAGTCGAGCGAGCTTACGGCTTCCACGCTGACCGTAGTTGCCAGGTTACCGGTCAGAGGGTCGCTGATATTGAAACCGTCCAGCAGGTAATTCGTCTGGTTCTCGCGGCCGCCATCGAAGTGCAGCCCGCCGGTCGCATCCTCCACCTGCCCGGGTATCAGCGCCATGGCCTCGCGCAGGCTATGCGTGGAAGGATACGGAATGTCCATGATCTGAATTCCCGTGAGCACCCGCTCCGATTGCGTTTGCTCCACGTCTACCGCTTCTCCCGAAGCCTTCACGTCCACGGACTGCAGCACCTCCTTGGCGTGGTTCAGGATCAAATAGACCTCGCCCATATCCGCGCGCACATCGACCGGCAGGTTCTTCACGGGAAGATATCCGGATTGCGTGGCGGCGAACAGGTACTGGCCTTCGGACGGCAGTGTCAGTTTGAACCCCCCGGTGGGATCCGTGGTGGCGCGACTCTGTTCGCCGGCCTGGTTTTGGGCCGTTACTTCGACGCCGGCAACCCCCGCGTCGTTTTCATCGATGGCACGCCCGGCCACGGCGATTTCGGCGGCGTGCAGCGGAAGCAGGGCGAGCCAGGCGATCAGCCCGAGCCGGAGACCCTTCACGGCCGCTCCCTGTATATGTCCTCAGGGATAATATTAGGTGCAAGCCCCACGTACCAAGGTTAGCGGAAATGGCGGAACCTGATGCAGCAGTTGCGATCGTGCATGCGCATGGAGCGGCGGATTCGGTACTACTGATCCGTCGCGCGGAGCGGGAAGCCGATCCGTGGTCGGGACATTGGTCGTTTCCAGGCGGCCGGCGCGAATCTTCAGACAGCGGCCCCTTGCACACGGCCCTACGCGAACTGGCGGAAGAATGCGGCATCCACCTGCCGCGCCAGAGCATGGAGTCGGCTCTTTCCGCGGCGGTGGCGCGGCGCAAAGTGGGGCGCTTCCTGCTGGTGGCCCCGTTTGTCTTCCGCGTGGCTGCGGAACAGCCCGTGTCGCTCGATCCCAGGGAAGCCGCGGAAGCCGTCTGGGTGCGGCTGAGCGTGTTGCGCGATCCCGCCCGGCACGCGCTTCGGCCCGTGCCGGCTCTACCGCCGGAAGTGCTGTTTCCAGCCATCGATCTGAACGGTTTGCCGTTGTGGGGATTCACATACCGGCTGATCACGGACTGGCTGGGTTTGAATCCGCGCGAAGCACTGGCAGGCGAGGCGGGATTTCAGGTGGCGCGCACGTTGTTGAACGCCGTTGTCGCGCATGGCTGCGTGCTGGAACATGGATGGGCGGATCGCGAGGGCGTCAAGGTAGCTACGGTGCGGGGCGCGATCCCCGTACAATTCGTTCGCACGCAGGTGCCGTGGCCGTCTGGGCACATCCCCCCGATCAACAGGCTGGAGGTGCGCCGCGAGGCCATCCGCGTCGCCGGCCTGGCGTTTGAGGAGTACGTTATCGAAGCCCTGCCGTAGGGCGGACGTTATCCCGGCACATCCGCCGTTACTGCCCGGTTCAGCCGCACCACGTTCCTCATCAATTGCAATCCGCAGTCGCCTTCCGAGGTCAAAATCGACTCCGGATGAAACTGCACGGCTTCCACCGGCAACTCCCGGTGCCGCAATCCCATGACGATGCCGTCATCCGATTCCGCGGTGATTTCCAAACACGCGGGAAAGACCTCTCTCACCGCGAACAACGAGTGGTAGCGGCCTACCTGGAAACGCTCCGGAAGGCCTTCAAACACGCCCGCTCCGGAATGTTTTACCCAGGATGGTTTGCCATGCATGGGGTAGCCGAGCACGCCCAACGCGCCGCCGAACGCCTCCACCACGCCTTGCAGTCCCAGGCATACGCCGAATACCGGAACACCCAGCCGCACCGCCTCCTTCACCAGGTTGGGTACGCCGAAATCAGCCGGCCGGCCGGGACCTGGGGAAATCAGGATCAGGTGCGGCGCGATCCTGGCAATCAACTCGGGCGGAAATCCGGCGCGATACGTGACTACCTCGGCGCCAGTCTGCCGCGCATAGTTCGCCAGCGTCTGGATGAAGCAGTCGTCATTATCGACCAACAGTAGCCGCCGGCCTGTTCCCACGCACTCCTCCACCGATACCGCAGCCGAAGACTCGCCAGTACCCAGGGTGCGGAAAAAGCCGGTGGCCTTCAGGTGACACTCGCGATCCTCCGCCGCGGGCGACGAATCGTAGAGCAGCGTGGCGCCCGCCGGGTAACGCGCCATGCCATCCCGCAGATACGTGGTGCGAATCAGGATGCCGGTATTCATATCGCCGTTCAGCATGATCATGCCGACGGCGCCGCCGTACCAGCCGCGCGCATCCTTCTCCAGACTCTCGATGGCTTGCGCGGCCGCCTTTTTCGGCGCGCCTACCAGCGTGACCGCCCACATGTGGCTGAGGAACGCGTCCAGCGAATCGAAGCCCTCTTTCAGAAAACCTTCCACGTGATCCACGGTATGGAACAGCCCGGCGTACGATTCGATCAGGCGGCGGCCGATTACCTTGACGGACCCCGGCTCGCACACGCGCGATTTATCGTTGCGGTCCACGTCCGTGCACATAGTCAACTCGGATTCTTCTTTGGTTGACTTCAGCAACTCGCGAATGTTTTCCGCGTCGCGCATCGGATCGCCGGTGCGCCGCGCCGTGCCCGCAATCGGGCAGGTTTCCACGCGCTGGCCTTCCACCCGCACGAACATCTCCGGCGATGCGCCGATTAATTGCTCCTCGCCCAATTGCAGCAGGAATTCATACGGGCTGGGGCTGGCGCGCTGCACCCGCTCGAACAACTCCGACGCCTTGCCCGAGTATGGCGTGCTGAAGGTCTGCCGCAGCACCACCTCGTAGTAATTCCCGCAGCGCATACCCTCGCGTACGCGCTCCACGCCGGCCATGTACTCTTCGGGAGTATGGTCGGAGACGATCGGGCCAGGCTCGCGCGCGGGCGGCGGCGGAATCGGTTCCGCGGTGCGCTCCAGTCCCAGGGTCGAGACACCCTCTCGCTCGAAATCGTACTGATAGCGCTCGATCTGTTCCTTCTTACGATCCATCAGGTAGATGTCGTCGCAAAGAAAAAGATGCAGGTCCTTATGCCCGTTACGCGGCAGCTTCTTTTCGATCGGATCGAACTGAAACAGCAGATCGTAGCCGAAGGCTCCGGCCAACGCCAGGCGGCAACCTTCCTCGTTGCGAAATTCTTCGATCAAAGCCCGCAGGATGGAAAACGTGGAGGGCTGCTTGCTGCGCTCTTCTTCGGGAAACAGCGCGGGCAGCGGCTTCAGGCGCCCGCACAGCGCGCCATTGATGCACTCGAACGACTCCCAGTGCGGATGGCTCTCTAGGACCGGCCGCAGGATCTGATTCAGAACTTCGCCCCGAATACTCAGCGGGCGGAACTCCACTTTCCGGTCGTAGGATACAATCTCGATCGGCGGCCGTGTGGAAGCGATATCCCAACGCGAATAACGTCCCGGATATTCGTATCCGGAGGAAAGATAAATGCCGCGATGCAGATCGAGGTCTTGCAATAAATGCCGCAGGCCCTTGCGGTATCCGCCTTTCGTAACTGTACGAGTAACTACGATTCCGTGTGGAGTGGTAAAGCTGTATTCACGCATGTCCAACGCCCGATGCGAGACTATTGGCCCAGAATAGCATGCGCGAAGAGGTGCCTGGGTTTGCGTGTTATTCTGGCATTCGATGATCGCCCGCAGAGAGCTCTTGAAATCCGGCGCCGCGATAGTGGCCGGCGCGGCGCTTGCCCAGTCGCAGTCGAGCGCGCCGCCGAAGGCCAGGATCACGAGTTCCGTCATGCTGTGGACGCTGAAAGGTTCCTTTGAAGAGAAGCTGGAAGCTGCCGCGCGCGCGGGCTTGCAGTCGGTCGAACTGATCGGTGAATACGCGCCATGGTCCGATGCGGACGTCGCGCGGGTGAAGAAGACCGCAAGCTCGTTCGGCCTAGGCATGGACACCCTGATCGCTTCGCCGGAATGGGGCAAGCGGCCGGTCTCGATGGTGGACCCGGCGCATCGCGACGCGTTTCTGGCGGACGTTCGTAACGCCATAGGGTTCGCGCAGCGGCTGGAAATTCCGCAAATCATTCTGATGAGCGGCAATGCCATCGCGGGACGCACGCACGAAGAGCAATACGCCAGCTTGCTCGAAGGCACGCGGCGCGCCGGCGATCTAGCCGCGGAAGCCCGTCTCACCTTAATTGTTGAGCCGCTAAATTCGCTGGTGAACCATAAGGGCTTTTTCTTGACAACATGCACGGAAGGGCTCAAGCTGATCCGCGAGGTGGACAATCCTCACGTGCGCCTGCTGTTCGATCTGTATCACGAGCAAGTGCAGCAGGGCAACGTCATTCGGACCCTCACCGAAGCTGCGCCCGAAGTCGCCGTCTTCCACGTGGCGGACAATCCGGGACGCAACGATCCGGGCTCCGGCGAAATGAACTATCCGAATATCTTCAAGGCGATTCAGAAGACGGGTTTCGGCGGTTACGTGACGATGGAGTATTTGCCGTTAGGCGAGCAGGTGGCCAGTCTTACGAAAGCGGTAGATGGTTTCCGCGCCGCGATTGCCGGCTGAGGGCGCATTTACGGCGTTTCTTGAACCCGATCAGCCCGATGCCGCCCAAAACCATCAGCCACGAAACCGGCTCCGGAACGGCCAGGGAAAGATAATCGAATCCCGTTACCAGCCCGCCAATGTCGTTTCCACCGCTCACGGGCTGGCCGTTCTGGAACCCAAAGTATGCGTTGCTGGACACCACGGACGTGCCGGGCGGGCAAAATGTTTTCGGCCCGCATTGGTCTTCGTTCAAGAAGAGCGCTGGACCGGAGTTGGTGGCGCCCGTGATGGACACCGTGATCAGAAGGTTCCCGTCCGCAGGATCATACACGAAAGGAGTGCCCGGGATGACCAATATGTTCCCGGCCGCGATGGGAGTTAAGGGGGGCAGCGTCCCGCTGAAGAATTCCTCGCTACCCGGTCCGATATTGGCTCCGGGACTGGTCAGGCTGAGATCGCCGGGCGCGGCGGTAGTGTAAGAAAAGGTCAGAGTGTACGTTCCGCCCGAAGGCACGCCGCCGTTGGTGAGTACCTGCGATTCGAAGAACGTCAGCCCGCTAATCGAGATCGTGCCGGGGAACGACGTGCTCAAATACACTTGCTGATAGGTTCCCAGGCCGATGAATCCGGGACATCCGAACGGATCGCAATTGCCGGTTCCCTGCATGGGAGGATCTCCCAGGATCAGGCTGGCGGCCCGCAGGCCCGCGCCAGCGGATGCCAGACACAGGATTCCGAGGCAAACGACTCTTTTACTCGCGAACAACGTCATCTGGTCGCCTCAATGAGAGCATAGAGCGGTTCGCCGGGGATTGCAATCAAAAAGGAAACGAAGCGGTACTACCTTTCCGTAGATAAACCTTTCCGTAGATAATCCGGCGTAACTCAGGTGGCGCACCTATCCCCACCCTACACCCGCCTTACATCTTGGCAGCCACGGCTCGCCGCGCGCTTTGCGCTTCCGCCGAAAACCACATATCGATAAACTGGCTCAGCGTCGACCGATCGGTGTGGGTGTCTTCGCGCCCGCCGAATTCTCGCAAGGAGCGCTTGATCTCGCGATAAGCGGTGGGCGGTTTGGCGGCTAGGAAGTCCGCGCAGGCGATGGCCCGGTGGCGAACCTCTTCGGCCGGCGCCAGTTCACGCACCAGGCCGATTTCGAGCGCGCGGGCCGGCGTCAGCGGCTCTCCGAAGAGCAGCACCTCGCGTGCGCGGGAGACTCCCACCGCGTCCGCCAGCATCCGCCGTATGGTGGGAGAAAGGGCCAGCCCCAGGTTGATTTCGTTCAGAGCGAAGCCGAACTCGCCTTCCGCCATAATGCGGAAATCGCAGGCGATGGCCAGGATTGCGCCGCCCGCGAACGTATGGCCGCTCAAAGCCGCCACCACAGGCTTGGGGAATCGGTACAAGAGTTCATACAGATCGATAAATCGTCCAAAGAAAGCAGCCATGCCTTCGCGATCGTATCCGAAAACCTCTCGCATATCGAAACCGCTCGAAAAGAAACGCGGCCGGTCGCTCGCGAGCACCAAACCGCGTACGGAATCGTCGGCCGCCGCCCCGGTAACCGCGCCGAACAGTTCGTCGACTAATGCGTAGTTCAACGCATTCGCCTTTCCCCGTGACAGGGTCAAGATCGATAAAGTGCCGTGACGCTCGGATTGAATATGTTCCATTTTGCGCTACTGTAGCACGCTAAGTCGCGTTTTTGCGCGAAGCTGGGCGCTTGATCTTTGGACGCACATAATGGAACCGCACCAGATAGATATTGTCGCCTTTACCGTGCTTGGCGGTCTTCAGCAGATCGATGACGCCCAGGAAACCCGATTCACGCGCCAACTCGGGAGTGATATCCGGAAGGCCGATTGGCTTGATGGAGTCCACCTCGATGGCGCCTTCTTCCATCCGGTAGCAGCCACCGGCTCTGACGTGGGGACGCGTCCAGATGCGTATGCTGCAAGTGATTTCGCCGCTGCGGACTTTCTCCCGAAGGCGCTTGGTAAAGACCATGTGCTGAGTTTACAACGTGCGTCGTGTTCGTAGCACGCGGCGAATACGTCATAATACGACTTGATCCATTAGGGAGGATGAACGCCGGCGGCACACCATTTCATGCGAGCGGACCTGCTCGCAACCCTCGCAGCGATTTGTGTTTATCCGCTCTGGCTCGTCATTCCCGGCTACGTCGCCGGGTGGCTCACCGGCGTGTTCGCATTCGGGCGGCGTACACCGGCGTTTCGATTCGCGCTCAGCATTCCATTATCGATATCCATCTCGCCAATTCTGATTTACTCGATCGGACGTTTTGCATCGGTGACCGCGGCCGGGGTCATATTTGCCGCTGCCTGTATCTATTTCGCATTTTTGTTCGTTCGCCGCAGGCTGGGTTGGCCGCGCCTTCCGCTGTCGGCCCGCCTGATTGTGGCCGCCTGGCTGGCCATGACCCTGTTTACCTCCATCGATCTGCAGATCGGCGCCAGGGATTACTACCCCGTTACGGCGTTCGACTATGCGGTGAGATCGGAGTTCATTCACTCGATCGGCACGACAGGCATTCCACCCGCCAACCCCTTCTTTTTTCCGGGCCACACCGTTCCGCTGCGGTATCACTATTTCTGGCTTTTGTTGCCAGGGCTGCTCTATCAGGCAAGCGGATACGCGATCGGCCCGCGGGCGGCTTGGATCGGAAGTGTGTTCTGGTGCGGCTTGGGTTTCATGTGCCTGGTCGCCGTGACCTTGCGCGTATTCTGGGATCGCGGCACGAAAGGTTTCCCCCGCCGCGCCGTCGCCGGGATTCTGCTGCTGGGAGTTACTGGTCTGGATATCCTTCCGACGGCATTCCTTTGGCTGCTCCGTGCCGGGGGTATCACGGCGGCTGTGCTGCCCAGTGTGGAATGGTGGAACGAGCAGGTGGATGGATTTGTGTACACGGCGCTTTGGGAGGCGCATCATCTTTCGGGCTTGATTGCCTGCCTCACCGCTTTCCTGCTGATCCAGCAGGGCGCGCGTGAGATCGCTACGCGCCGGATTTATTATGCCGGACTGGCAGGGTTGGCGCTGGCTACGGCAGTGGGCTCCTCCATCCATATCGCCTTCGTCTTCGCCATATACCTGTTCGTTTGGACCGGAATTGTACTGACGAAGAGATGGTGGCGCCAGGCGGGAGTACTGGCGATTGCCGGAGCCATCGGCTTCGCGTTCGCGCTACCCTACGTGCTTTCGTTACGCAGCCCCGCCGGCGTACATGGCGCCGCTGCCGCGGCCGGGCCGCCGCCCATCGAGTTTTGGATCCGGCCGTTTTACCCGGTGGGTGCGGTGCTGGGCCATCCTGGAGTCTGGACCCTCGCCCTGGTTAACCTACTGGTGCTGCCCCTGAATTATCTTCTGGAACTGGGCTTCTTCTTCGTCGCCGGAATCATTTGCTGGCGAAAGCGCAAGGCCACCCGGACGCCGCTGTCTTCGCCTGAACTGGCGTTGGCTGTTCTGGTGGCCACCAGCCTGGTGATTTGCACCTTCCTGCGCTCCTCCGTGATCGCCAACAACGACCTCGGTTGGCGAGGCTTCCTGCTGGCCCAGTTCGGTTTGCTGCTCTGGTCGGTGGACGTGATTCTCGACCGGCCGCACAGGCGGTTGCTCACGATTTTGCTGGTGCTGGGCGCATCGGGAACGCTCTACGATATTGCCATTTTGCGCCTGTATCCCGTCCTGGCCGACCATGGCGTGGTGGCGGAGATCGGTTGGATGGCCCCCGACCGGCAGTTGGGCGCGCGCAACGATTCCGCGCGGGAAGCTTATGAATGGATCGCGCAATCCACGCCGTCTCGGGCGATCGTCCAGTTCGACCCCCACGTGGAAATCCAGGACACGTCCGCGCTGCTTTATGCCCGCCGCCAGATAGCCGCGGCCGACCTTCGCTGCCTGGCCGTTTTCGGCGGAGACGCATCGCTGTGTCCGCCCCTGGTTGCGGAACTGCTGCGTCTCTATCCCGGCAAAGGTGCGCCCGCGGCGGCAGGCAAAGAGACCGCCTGCCGGAGCCTGCCGGTCGATATATTAGTCGCGAAGGATACCGATAGCGCGTGGGCGGACCGGAATGGTTGGGTCTGGACCGGGAAACCCCTGTTTGCGAATCGCTATTTCCGGGTCTTCAAGTGCCGGAGTGCCGGGCTGGCGGCGCAATGAGGGGCGGCGGATGTTGAGGAGCACCATTGACAATGCACACCGGCCGTAGACGGAACCGCCGCATCATCGTGTCCTCGGGGACGGGCGTCCTGCAACGGCTGATGCAGGTTGCCAGCACCTTCGTGCTGATGCCGCTTCTGCTCCGGGTGCTCGGTCCGGCCCAATTTGGCGTGTGGGGCGCGGCAGCGTCCCTGGCATGGTTAGCCGGATTAATGGATATTGGTACGGGCGCAGCCCTGGTAACCCTGGTAGCCCGGTCCACCGCGCAGGGCGATTCAGCCGCCGCGCGCCGATACATCGCCGGCGCCCTGAGCTTCGGATGTTGGCTGGCGGGTTTGATCGGATTGGCCGCCTTGCTAGTAACGATTTCCGGCGCGCCACTTGCGCGAACCGGGACCTACCTCATTGCCGTCCTGGGACTTGCCGTGAATATCCCGCTGAGTGCCGCCAATAACGTGTGGATGGCACTGCAGAAAGGTTACCTCTCCAGCTTCTGGGAATTGGTACAAGTGGTCCTGACGTTCGCCGGGCTGGTGGTCGCGGCGTCCTCTACCACAAGCGTGCAGGTTTGTGTCGCGGTGGTCTTTGCGGGCCTGGTGCTGTCTAACATGGGGAGTCTCCTCCACCTCTTTTGGCGGCATCCGGAACTGCGGCCCGATGGCTTGCTCATGCCGCTGGAGGCCATCCGGACCGTGGCCGGCCAGGGCTTGATGTACTTCTTTTTGAGTTTGGCCGGCGGTCTTTCGTTCCTGCTGGATAACGTGTTGGCGCTCGCCCTGCTCGGAGCCGAGCCATCGGCCCGCATGACCATCGCATCGCGAATCTGCGTGATGGCGTTAGGCACCTTAGGAGTCGCCTCGCAGCCGCTGTGGCCGGCATTCGCCGAGGCTGCCGAGAGCAATGACCGGCATTGGATTCGAAGAGTTCTGTTCCGCGGGTCGGCACTTTTGCTGGGCACGACGATAGCCGGCTCGGCGATCCTGGTGGTCTTCGGCCAGCGATTGCTGCGCTGGTGGCTGCACGGCACTTTGGAGATCGACCAAACCTTGCTATGGGCGATCGCCGCATGGGTGTTGGCTCAGGAATTGGTACGGGTGCCCTGCCTGCTGCTCAACGGACTCTCTATCGTTCGCTATCAGATCTGGGTGTCGGCGGCAGCCACCGCGCTTGCCTTTGCATGGAAGATCCTGCTGAGCTCCCACCTCGGTGTGGCAGGAATACTGTGGGGCACAACCGCATCGGTTTTGCTCGTTGTGTTTCCCGCGGTTACCTGGCGCGTGGCTCACTGGGCCCGGCGCCATCCGCCAGGCAAAGGGATCTCGGCCTCCGCGGTAATAGTATCTTGAGTCACGAGTGCAATCGGGTACCTAACCGAAACAGAGAGAGGACTAGATCATGAAACTGGCTACCTGTCCCAATTGCAACTCGCCGGAAGTCTTAATACGATCCGGCGGCCGCCTGTTGCCGTTCTTCACGAAGCGGGTTTTCGAAATCGAGCCACCGACTGCCGCTAGCCTCCTGCCGCAGCGGATCGGCAGGTGTTTTACATGGTTGACAGATGCGATTCCGGGCCTATCCTGGCTTGGGCAGGCCAGGCCGCTTCAATGCGACATTCTCATCTGCGAGGCGTGCGACTTCGTTTGCCCGGCCATTGATATCACGGAAAACCAACTCCTGAATCTATACCGCGATTACCGATCTGCGTCCTATAACGCGGAGCGTACACGATACGAGCCGGCATACCGCAAGCTGGCGCCTTTTGTAGGCAAGTCCCCGGCCGAGCACCGGGCTCGCATGTCCCACGTCGACGCGTTCCTGTCCGACGTGCCACTGATGTCGTCTGTTGGCGAGGTGCTGGACTACGCCGGGGCGGAAGGGCTCTTCATTCCCACGGCACTATTGGAGCGGTGCCACTGCACCATATACGAAGTTTCGGACGTTTCGCCGTGCCGCCCGGAGATCCGCAAAACCAACGATCCTGCGCAACTCGGGTCATTCGATTATATTCAGGTCTGCCACCTGCTCGAGCACGTCCGGCGGCCTAGGGCGCTAATGAAGTCCCTCATCCGCCACTTGAGATCAAAAGGCATGATCTATATCGAAGTTCCGAAGGAGGCTTCCGAACTGGCGATAGGGCGGCTTCGCAGCGGCGACCGAACATTCCCGATCCATGAACATATCAACCTCTACACCGAGCGGTCGTTGGCGGCACTGGTTAAATCAGTTGGATTGAGGCTTTTGAAGATGGGCAGCGAAGAATTGGACCTCGGATGGTGCCGGGCTACCGTACTTTCTGCGGTGGGGGCTCCTTGATGTCGCCTTAGGCCTCGGCTCGATTAAGCCGCCCCTGATCCACCTTTTCAACGTAGGGGAACCGCTTGCGGATCGAAGTCTCTTTCGACGCATTCGGAGGCTTAATGCGGCTTTTCCATGGACCAATGCTCGTTCGCGAAGTTATGGGGTACCTGTGACTACCTGGCGTTACGCGCTTGTGCCATCCTACCCGCGGCGTGCAGGAGCAGCCGTCGCAAGACCTGACGCGGCAGCAACAGTGCCGCCGAAACACGGGCCCATGCCGTCAGGTTGCCCGAGAGATACGGAAGGCAGCCGGCGATCCAGCCCCAGGCCTGAATTACACCCGCGCCGCGTAACCGGTTCCAGGTAAACTGATTCGCCGTGGAACGCGCGAGATACCGCCGATAGTCGGCCCGCAGGTGCGAAAGGTAGTCATGATCGGCGCCGGCCTGGCGGGACAAATCATAGACCTCGACCGCAGTCGTCTGTACATCGTGCGCCCAGAGCGCGGGAGGTGTGCCGTGCGACAGGTTGTCGCTCCGCTTGCGTAAAAGGACGTAGTGCGAGAGTACGCGGGGGACGCAGCCTACCGGCCCCCTGAACGCCAATTTGGTCCAAAAAAACATGTCGCCCATGATGCGGTCTTCCGGCTGCGGTCCAACCTCGCGCAGATCCCGCACGCGCGTTACGCAGGCGCACCAGGAGACTTCCCGCCTTCGCGCGTAGTGCTCCGCAAGGAAGGTCTTACCCGGCTCTACGGAAGGTCCAACCAGCGCCGGCACCTGGCAGTCCTCATAATGCACGGCGCAGCCCGTATAGACAAAGGACAATTCCGGGCGCTGGTCGAACAAGGCGAGGACCTCGGCGGCGAATTCCGGTTCGAGATAGTCGTCGTCCGATAAGCCGAGAAAAAACTCGCCGCGTCCTTGGGCGATCAGGAACTCGCCGTGCTTCGCCGCCGAAATCGTCACCGGATGACGGAATGTCCGTAAACCTCTGCCCGCATAGCGCGCGATGACCGCCTCCGTCTCATCGGTCGACCCATTGTCGGACACGATGATCTCGATATCCGTGGACGTCTGTGCCAGCGCGCTCTCGATCGCGCGTGCCAGGAGCGCGGCACGGTTGACCGTCGGAATCGCAATCGTCAGGCGCGGTGTCCCATTAGCTGCTGCCGCCATCGCTCTTACCTGAAACTCGGTTCCCCTGCCAGAACGGCTTCCCGTTCGAAAGGTGCCGGCGCGCCCGGCGGATACTCGAAATTGATCCTCTCTTTTTCAAGCGCCAGCGGCCGCCTTTGCACCAGCGTGTGGATCGAGCCGATATACTCGCCGAGAATTCCGACAAAGAAAAGCTGGATCGAGGCGAAGAAAAACATTCCGATCGCCACCGGCGCCACGCCCAACGTGAACCGCTGCCAGAACAGCAGCTTATACGCGAGGTAAAACACGGCCGTCAGCAGGCTCAGCGCCGAACAGACGATTCCGAAGAAGGTCGCCAGCCGCAGAGGCACTTTCGAGAGGCTCGTCAGGCCCAACATGGCGTTGTCGTAATAAGTATAGAAGTTGTTCTTGGTCTTGCCCTTCTTGCGCCGCGCCTGGTTATAACGCAACTCCTTGTGCGGCAGCCCGATTTCCGCGATCATGCCGCGGAAATAAGGGTAGGGATCGTCAAACCGCTTCACGATCTCCACCACCTTGCGATCGTAGAGCCCGAAGCCGATGAAGTTATCGTAAGTCTCGATTTCCGCCATGCGCCGGATCATCTGGTAGTACTTCTTGCGGATCCAGAACATCAGCCGGCTTTCATCGCTCGTCGCTTTTACTCCTATGACGATCGGGGTGCCCCGCTCCCATTCGAGGATCATGTCTTCCAGAAGCTCGG